>CAYYOX010000671.1:0-4074 GCA_964473065.1 uncultured Planctomycetaceae bacterium
ATCGCCAAGATCCAACTCGAGGCCGCCCGCCGCATCGATCAGCGGACCCGCAACATGGCCAACGGAAACTGACCGATCTGCCGCGATAGGTCCTACGCGAAAAACTGCGACAGATAGTTGCGACTTTGCCGTAGCGATTGCTTGCGTAATTCCAACGTGCCTTCGAAAGCGCGGTCCTCGACCTCGACGCAAACGGGTCCCTGGTAGCCGACCTCGTTCAAGGCGGAGAAGAACGCACCCCACGCAATGTCACCCAGTCCCGGCAGCTTGGGCGTGTGCCACTGAAGCGGCGTGGCCAACACGCCCATGTCGTCGAGCTTCTCGGGCTGAACTCGCACATCCTTGGCATGGACATGGAAGATCCGGTCGCCGAACTCGCGGATCGGGCGGATCGGGTCCATCTGCTGCCAGACCAGATGCGACGGGTCGTAGTTCAGCCCGAAACTGGCGCTGGGGATCTCCTCGAACATCTTCCGCCAAACGGCCGGGCTATGGGCCAGATTCTTCCCGCCGGGCCATTCGTCGTTGCCGAACAGCATGGGACAGTTTTCGATGCCGATCCGCACGCCATGGTCCTCGGCCAGTTTCACCAGCTCCGGCCATACTTCCTTGAAGCGAGGCCAGTTGTCCTCGACCGACTTGGTGAAGTCGCGGCCGATGAACGTGTTGACCACGCCCACGCCGAGCAGTTTGGCGGCCGCTATGACCTTCTTGATATGGGCGATGCACGTCTGCGACTCGTTCGGGTCGGGCGAGAGCGGGTTGGGATAGTAGCCCAGCCCGCTGATCTCGACGCCCGACTGCTGCATCAGGTCGTTGATCCGCTGGGCCCCGGCCTGATCGAGCCCATCCACCTCGACGTGCGTCACGCCCGCATAGCGTCGCTCGGCGCGTCCGGCCGGCCAGCACATCAGCTCGACGCACGAATAGCACTCGTCGGCAGCAAGTGCCACCACTTCCTCCAGCGAGAAGTCCGGCAAGATCGCGCTGCAATATCCGAGTTTCATGGCATATCCCTTCTACTTTCCTTCCGTCAGCGATTTGAACTGATCCGTACGAAACGGCGAGGCGGGCAGGCCTTCCTTGTTCATCAGGTTCGGCAAGGCCGTGTCGGTCCAGGCGAAGCGGACGGCCACGGGATTACTGACCTGATCGCTACGGACCACGATCGTGTTGCCGTCGATTTCGGCGGTGGCCGGATGGAACTTCTCATCGGCTCCGGCGATCGTGAAGTGCGAGAGCGGTTGGCCGTCGCGCGAGGTCAGCCCGCTGCCGACATGGTCGAACGTCAAGCGGATTTGGTCGCCTTCGATGGTCATCCAGTTATAGATCGGGCCGGAGTAGACCAGATCCTTGCCGTAGTTGGTGGCCAGTGCCCAGAGTCCCAGCCGGAGTCCGACGTCCTGCTTGTTCTTCGGGTGGATGTCGCGGATGTTGCCGATGTCGGTCGTCACGGCCATGCCGATGTTGGGCGCGTGCTTGACGGTCAGCAGTTGGGCTTCCCAAAGCTCGGCACAGTTGGCCGGGTCCTGCCCGCCGTATCGGAACGGGGCAAGCTGGACCAACCCGAACGGAAATTCACCCTGGCCCCACTCGGCACGCCAGTTGGCAATCATCGTGGGGAAGATCGTGCGATACTGATAGGCGCGTCCCACGTTCGATTCGCCCTGATACCAGATGGCGCCGCGCATAGCGTAGGGAATCAGCGGCGCGATCATGGCGTTATACAAATTGGCCGGGCGATGGGGCGACTTGCGTTGATTCTCGTCGTTGGCTGCGGACTGGTCCCAACGGTCCAACAACGGTTTCAACGACGGCTTGGCCTCCAACGAAGCTCGGCTGGCCCAGGACTCCGACGGCGTGCCGCCCCAGGAGGTGTTGATCAATCCGATCGGCACGCCCAACTCTTTGTGCAAATGGCGGCCGAAGTAATAGGCTACGGCCGAGAAGTTGGGCACGGTTTTCGGGCTGCACCCGGACCAGTTGCCGCCGCAGTTGGTTTGCGGCTCTTCGGCCGTGACGCGGGGTACGGTGAAAAGACGGATGTTCGGATGGTTGGCCGCGGCGATTTCTTCCGCGGCGTTGTTTGAGCCTGCCACCGACATCTGCATGTTCGACTGGCCCGAGGCGATCCAGACTTCGCCGACCAGGATGTTCTTCAGTGTCAACGTCGTGCCGGAGGAACCGGTGACGGTCATCTCGAGCGGATCGCCGACGGCAAGCTTTGCCAAGGTGACGCGCCAACGGCCGTCGTCGCCGGCCTTGGTCGAAAGCGACTGCCCGGCAATCGCGACCGTGACCTCTTCACCCGGCTCGGCCCAACCCCAGATCGGCACGGGCCGGCCCTGCTGCAAAACCATATCCTCGCCGATCACCGAGGGCAACTTGACCTCGGCCAAGGCGATCGAAACGGATCCCAGCACGAGCAGACCAATCACCACAACCGCCAACACGTTCCTGAATCGCATCACAAGTCTCCCTTCGCTCAAAGTGGAAATACCCAAAACAGTCCCGTAGGTCAGGGCTTGCCCTGACACATTGGAGTGATGACACACGACGGGAAAAACGTCAGGGCAAGCCCTGACCTACTTCCCAAATACCCAAAACGGTCGAGCCCCCAGTTTACGACGGGCCGGGGGGATATGCAAGTTGGCTGGAGAACTGCCCGCCCCGAGGTCCCATGTCAGCTTTTTCCATCGAAAAACGTGCTGGGTGCCGACGCCTTGGGGAAAGAAGTGCGACGCTGATTTGCTGCACCAGCCGGGAAAAACAGCAGAGCGGGCGGGATGAACACTCGATCACGGTCGATGCCATGTTCCGCGATCCGGCCCAGGGAGACTATCGGGTGACAGAGGGGTCACGAGCCCTAACACTTGGGTTCAGGAATTTCCCCATGGATCGATTTGGCGTGCAGAAACCCGAGTTGCGAGCCGAGGCTCGAACGCCGCGATTGCCCGTCGGTGGTCAGCCGGCGCCACCGGCAAAACCGAAACGGGACAATCGAATTCACGTTTGGTTGGGGGCAAATATAAAAAATGTGGTGGGGTTAGGCGAAGTGTCGGCAAGCGGACTGCCGGGTGAGGTTGGCGTTTTGGTGGTTGAGGCACCCCGGGAAAGTCGGGCCGCGCGGCTCGGCCTGAAGCCGGGAGATGCCGTCCTCAAGTTCAATGACGAACCATTGCAAGACGTAGCCCAGCTGTTGAAGCGATACAACGAAGCCAAGCCGGGGCAAGTGATTCGCTTGGGTGTGTTTAGTAATCAGATGGAAGTGGTGATCGAAATGCACCGCTAAATGGGGGCGTTCACGGTCTCGGCTGGTGGCCGTCAACTATGTCGTAAGTGAACTTTTAGACACCGACATCTCGGCCGATAAGGCAGGGGGACTCATGCCTTGCCGGTGAGTCATCACGATCAGGCGCATTGCGCCACCTCCATTAGATGAACCCCAATGCACAGGCGTGGCAAGTCCGGTGCGGGTCTGGATTTCGGAGCATCATCGGCTGCCCCCTCCTTGCCTTTGTTGCTTCCAGAGGATAATCTTGAAGGTAGCGATGGGGCTTTAGAGGCAGACGCCCTCTTTCAAAGCGTCGGCCGTTTCCAAAGGGAACATCTTCTTTCGCAGAGATGCTGTTCTCTGAATACTACCGCGGAGTGAACGATGAAAGCTGCGTATATCGAAAAGACCGGCCCGGTGAAGAACATTATCTATGGCGATTTGCCCCAGCCCGAGCTGGCAGAGAACCAAGTTCTGGTGAAGGTCGGCGCCGTCTCGGTTAATCCGGTCGACACGTACATCCGAAGCGGCATGTACGAGATGGAACTGCCCGAGCCGTTCATCGTTGGCTGCGATCTGGCGGGAGTGGTCGAAGAGGTCGGCGAGAATTGCCAGCGTTTCAAGCCGGGAGATCGCGTCTGGGGGAGCAACCAGGGATTGTTCGGACGCCAAGGCACGTTCGCCGAGTATGCGGCCGTCGATGAATGTTGGCTGTACAACACGCCCGAGGAAGTTACTGATGAACAAGCGGCCGCCACGGCCATGGTCGGCATCACGGCCCACTTGGGACTGTTTCGACA
>CAYYOX010000672.1:0-4061 GCA_964473065.1 uncultured Planctomycetaceae bacterium
GTGCCCGACTTCATCGTCGAGCCGGTGGCCCAGTCGGTCGTTCACGAGAAGCTCGATCGATGGAAGAAGGGGATCATCAAGCCGGACGTGTTGACCGGCAAGCGGGGTAAGGCGGGTGTGATCCGCACGGTCACCGACTACCACGAGGCGGTTCGGATGCTCAAGCAGGTGGCCGCCACGGAAGTTTCCGGCCAGCAACCTCGCACGGCCTACATGGTGCAGATGGTGCCGGCCGACTTGGAGGTCTTCTCGGCCATCACCTACAACTCGAGCCTATTGGGCCCGTCGCTGACCGTTTCCCTGGAAGGCGGGGTCGACATCGAATCGGTCGCCGAGTCGGACAAAGTCACGATTCCCGTACCGATTTTCCGCGGCCTAAACGCCTACCAAGCCTCCGAGGCCCTCTCGAAACTTGGGTTGGACGGCCCGCCGAACGCCACGCTGGCCCGCTGCCTGGTCAGCCAGTGGGATATGTTCATCTCGACCGGCATGGTCAGTTGCGAGGTCAATCCGTGGCGGATCACACGCGGCGGCGAGGTCATCGCCTGCGATTTCAAGGCCACGTTCGACGAGAACAATCGCAAGACGCGCGACCTGGGGATCCAATGGCCCGAGTATCCGACCGACGAAACCCCCTTCGAGGAAGAGATGAAGAGTTGGGCCGCGTCGAGCTACCGCGGTCAGGCCCACGTTTCCGATCTGGGGGGCAAGAAGATCCTGCCGATCCTGTTTGGCGGCGGGGCCAGCACGATTGTTACGGAGACGCTCACCCAACTGGGAGGCGACCCGATCTTCCTCTCCGATTTCGGCGGCAATCCGCCCTATCAACGCATGAAGAAGACGGCCGAAATCTGCTTCCGGCACAATCTCCAGGACGCGGCCCTGTTGCTGATTCTTGGCGGGAAAGCCAACAACACCCAGATCGACATCACCTTCAGCGCCATCGGCGACGCCCTGCAGGAATGGGTCGACGAGCACGGGCCGATCTCGATTCCCGTAGTCATCGGTCGCGGAGGCCCGGGTCTAGTCCGCGGACTGGGATACCTGAAAAAGACGCTCGACAATCTGGGGATGCCCTACGTTTTCTTCGGCCCGGATACGCCGATCACGCTGGTAGCCGCCTATGCCACGGAACTGGCCGACTACAGCCTCTTGCCAAACGGAGATGACAACAAATGAAGGCCAACTCGCTAAGGGATCTGCTGAAAGAGGGCGATCGCATCGCCGTCTCCAACATCACCGGCAGGGAAGCGCTGAAGGTTTCCCGAACGTCGCAGCTCTATTGCAAGAACATCGCGGCCGGTTGGGCTTTGGGGAAGGGCGGCCAAGCAATCGGCATCCCCAAGGGCCGAGACATCGAAGTCTTCGGGCAGTTCGAAGACCTCATCGATACGCTGCCCGAGGAGCAAAAGCCCAACAAGATCATCGTCTACTCGCCGCCCGAGGCCGTCTACGGCGACGTCAAGGAAGCCATCGAGCACGGCAAGCCGTATGTCGAAACAATCTACGTGATTACCGAAAACGTGTCGATCGAGGTCACCGCCAAGCTCAGACGCCTTTGCGATCTGGAGGGCGTCGACATCGTGGGGTGTAACACGTTGGGGATCATCAACGTCCACGAGCGAGTTCGCGTGGGGGCCGTCGGCGGCGATGCACCCGACGAAACGTTCCTGCCCGGCAGCGCGTGCGTAATCTCGAACTCGGGGAATCTGGTCAACACGATCTCGACCTACCTGCAATCGGCCGGACTGGGTGTCTCTTACGGTCTTTCCACCGGCAAAGACACGCTGATCCTCACGCCGCTGAAAGATTTGCTCGCCCTGGCCGCCGAGGATGAGCGGACCGCCGTGATTGTCCTCTACGTCGAACCGGGCGGAACCTACGAGAAGGAAGCCATCCAGTGGGCCCGAGAAAACAACCTGCAAAAGCCGCTGCTGGTCTATGTGGCCGGGTCGTTCGCCGATCAGACGGGCATCTCGCTGGGCCATGCCGGGGCGGTTGTCGAAGGCCGGTTCACGTCCGCGTCGGCCAAAATGGCCCTGTTCGACGAATACTTCGGGGTGCCCGTCTTCGACGCGAGCAAAGAGGAAGAACTGGTTGAACAGTTGGCTGAAACTCGCAAGGGGCTCCGCGTCAACACGCTGCACGATCTGGTTCCCGCCGCGACGGCCCTGATGTCGGCGTTGAAACTCAAGCGAGACTTCATCCCCAAAAGTCCCTTGGCGCTGAAGCCGTGGCTGGTCGGTTTGGGTGCATTTACGAAGAAGCTTCCGCCGCATCTGGTGCCGCATGTTACGACGATTGACGAACCTTATGGCTCGCTGATCAAGAAGTACATCAAGTCGAGCCTGGGCCGCGTTCCCGCACGCCAGTCCATGCGAAACGCCTCTCATGCCTCGTCGAACGACGGCAGCACGCCGCGCGTGTTCGGCTATTCCCTGTTGAACCTGATGGAGGAGCGATCGTTCGTCGACGCCCTGCTGCTAGCCTGGCTCGGTTGCCCGGTCCGGCATCCCTTCGAAAGCAAGCTTGTGGAAATGTGCCTAATCGCCTCGCTGACTAACGGGCCCGGGACGATCTCCTCGCAAGGCGCCAAGCTGTCTGCCGCGGCTGGGAACGATCCGAACACGGCCATGATGACCACCTTGGGACCCATCGGATCCGTACACGGCGGCAACGGCAAGAAGGCGGCCCGGCTGTTGATCGACGTGTTCGGCACGAGCGACCTGACCGACCCTTACAACTACGAGGCCGCGCCGGAACTCGACAAACTGGCCGGCAGCTTCGTCTCGGCGTTTAAGAAGAGAAAACTGGCGGCCAAGGAGGCGGGAATCGAGTACGAAAAGATCCCTTGCCTGGGACATCCCGTCTTCAACACCGAGCGGATCAACTACGACCCCCGCGAGCGAGTCCTCCAAGCGTACATGGAGAAAAACTCGCTCTACAACGTCTTCTTCGACTTCTACCACCGGGTGGCTCAGGAACTGTTCGCCCAACAGGCCACGACCAAAGTTCATGCAGTCAACGTTGACGCCGCGATTACTTGCGTCTTGATGGGCATCGCCTGGCCGTTGCTGCTGGAGAACAAGATCAGCGTCCAGCGGGTGCTCGATCTGCCGTTCCTGACATTCGCCTTAGGACGAGTCGCCGGCGGGGCCAGCGAGTATCTCGACCATCGCGAAAGCGGCACCGCCATGGACATGCGCATTCCCGTGGCCGAGTGCCGCTTCCTCGGACGACCTCGAGATTAGTTGCCGGCCTATGTCGCTACCGATCACGTTCGACATCCTGGGTTTTGGGGCCGTGGCGGTCGACGACCTGCTCTACGTGGACGAGTTTCCCCGGCCCGATCAGAAGATGCACGTGCTGAAGCGCGAGCGCCAGGGCGGCGGAAACACGGGCACGGCCTTGGTGGCCGCGGCCCGACTCGGAGCCCGATGTGCTTACGTGGGTCGCTTGGGTGACGATGAATTGTCTCGATCCGCGATCGAGAACTTCCGTCGCGAGGGGATCGATACGCAGCACGTGGCCCGGCGTCTGGACGGGCGACCGTTCCACTCGACGATCATCGTCGACCAGAAGCAACACACGCGGACCATTCTGGCCAGCCTGGACGGCGTCGCCGGGGCTGATCCTTCACTGCCCGACCCCCGGTTGATCCGTGAGGCGCGTGTGGTGCTGATCGATCATCACGGGGTCGAGGGCGCGTTTCGTGCCGCCCGCCTTGCCCGAGAAGCGAAGGTCGCCGTGGTGGCCGACTTCGAGCGCGACCCGGGCGGGCCGTTTAAGGAGCTGCTGGAACTGGTCGACCATCTGATCATCTCCGAACAGTTCGCCGCGGAGTTGACCGGCGAAAAGGACCCGGAGAACGCGGTACGGCAACTGTGGAACTGGGACTGTTCGGCCGTCGTGGTCACCTGCGGCGCGTCGGGATGCTGGTATGCTGGTAACGGAGTGAGCGTCGTCCACCACGCGGCCTTTTCGGTGCCGGTAGTCGACACGACCGCCTGTGGCGACGGGTTTCACGGGGCCTACGCGGCTGGCCTGGCCCGGAGCGGCGC
>CAYYOX010000673.1:0-4058 GCA_964473065.1 uncultured Planctomycetaceae bacterium
ATCACCTACGACGGCAACGAGGGCGATTTCTTCGACGCGGCCGCGCCCCCATTGCAAGCCGGCGCGCCGGACAACGCGGCCTTGGCGGCCAACGGAGCCACGGCTTTCGGTAGCAGCGAGTATGGCGCGGGAGTACACCTGATTGCCAACGTCAACGACGGCTACTACGGCAACAGCAACAGTTGGCTGGGCGTCCTGGACGGCACGGACTTCGAACCGTTTGTCGGCGTCGATTTCGATGGCACCGACCCGCTACCGGTGGACAACATCGCCTTCGGACGCGACAACGGTAACACCACGTGGAACGGCACCGATCGTTGGGCGGGTGAGTATATCCTACAGTACACGCTGGTGACGGACCCTGACGAGACGACCTTCTTCATGGGCGACCCGAACACCGGTTGGGCCGACATCGGCATCATCGAACTGGTCCGACAAGGCGGGGACGGCGAGCCGCTGCAAGAGCCATGGCTGAGGCATCTCTACGACGTCTCGCTCGACGGCGGCGGGTCGATCCTGGCCACCGGGATTCGTATCCTGACGGCGGAGGGGAACGCCATCGACGAACTCGAAATCAACACACTGCGACTTACTGATCTCACCTGGGACGTGCCCACCCATGCCGACTTGACCTGGGAAGGCAACGCCAACTGGACCCTCGGCGGCGGACCGCCCACTAATCTCGATAGAACTACCATTCCCGCCGGCAACGCCGACACGATTACCGTCGGTTCGACCACGGCCACGGCCTACTCGCTTTCGGTCGGGCAGGGCAACGTGGCCATTGCCGCCGGTCAGAAGCTGACCATCGCGACAGAAGCCGACTTTGCCGCGGGAACCGAACTCCAATTGGGCGCCGGGGCGACCTTCTCCGCCCGATACGGCACGGTCGATACGCTGACCACCGACGGCGACGCGACAGTTGATGTTTCGGCCGGCACGCTGACGGTCGCCAACTTGACGAATGCCGCCGGCACATCGCTCACGAAGCAGGGCGTCGGAACCCTCGCGCTCTCGGGCGATAATCCGCTAAGCGGTGTCGACACGCTGGTGCTCGACGGCGGAACGCTTAGCGCCAACTTCTTGCAGAACGGCGCCATCATCGACGAACAGAACATGTCGCCCTC
This sequence comes from uncultured Planctomycetaceae bacterium, assembly GCA_964473065.1. GTDB lineage: Bacteria > Planctomycetota > Planctomycetia > Pirellulales > Thermoguttaceae > CAYYOX01. The sequence continues at coordinate 1,128 of CAYYOX010000673.1, forward strand.
GTGGCTAGACCCTGCCGACCCGCACTACACGCCCCTCGCCTATGGCGATATCGACGAGCCGGCGCCGGGCGATGGGTGGTACCATGGCCCCGCCTACTGGCTTCCGGGGGCAACTCCACCGGAGCTTTCATTTACGCTCACGCCGGGCTTTGTGGGCACGGGCGTGATCGTGGACACCTCTTGGGGTGTCTCCGAGAACCATTCGGTCGACGCCGACTACTTCTTCGATCCCGACGGCCCCGGCCCGGAGGACGAGATCCAGTTGGTTCAGGACGTTCGGCAAGACAAGTGGAACGATCAGGTGGACAGTATTGTCGGTGTCTGGGACTGGTCGGGGTTCTTTGAGATCGGCTCGGGCTTGAACCTCACGGCCGAGAGCCAATTCCGCGCTACGGGCACTTTCGTTCCCGGCGTCGGCATCGCTCCCGAGGCGCTCACTAGCGCCGTGTGGCGGTTCACCTACGCAGGCGGTGTTCCGGTGGGCGCATTGGACCTCTCCGGCACTGACGTGCAAGTCAAGACCGATTCGACGCTCCAACTCAGCACCCTCGAGGACGCCATTACGTTCGGTTCATTGACGCTCGAGTCGGGCATCCTCACCAATACGGGCGTGGACCTGAGCTTCAGCGGCGGAACGACGATCGACGCGGCCCCCGATGCCGTGGTGGGCGTGAATCTCCAGGTCGATATCGATCTGGGACAAATCAACGTGACCAATGCCACGCCCGTCACGTTTGCCAAGACCGGTCCGTTGGATCTGGTCCTCACGGCGGCCAACGTCGGCACGGGCTTTGAAAACCTTACCTTCTCTGCGCAAGGGGGTAAGCTGATCGGCGTGCACGGGTCGAATCCGTTCGGCGCGGCCGCCCTGCAAATCAGCGGCGGCAACCTGACGCTCTCCAGCGCCGGCGGTTCCGTGGTCTACGATAACGCACTTTCCGTGACCGGAAACGGCACCCTAACCGCCGGCGCGGCCGGCGGCGGAGTAGCCGAGGCTCTGACCGTCGCGCTCGGCAGCACGCCGGACAACGGCGTAACGATCGACGCCGGCAAGACGCTGACCGTACAAGCCACCGACGGCTACTCGCTGAGTATCGCCGGCACGGTCAACGGGCCCGAGGGTAGAATGCAAGTCGCAGAGGGTGCGGTGACCTTGGCTGCCGGCGGAAGCCTCGGAAATCTGCAGATTCCCGAGGGCACGACGGTCGGCACGGGTGCCGGGCAGGCTGTTACCATCGGCGACACGCTGAAGCTGGGTTCCACGACGTTGGCGATCGACGCGGGCAACACGTTCGATGTCAGCGGGGCCGATCTGCTGGCCGGAGGCGACATCACGGTCAGCGGCGGCGTGCTGGCGATTTCCAAGCCCGGCGGCGGCTATGCCAACTATGCCGATGCGGTTGTCGGCGCCGGCGCCCGGGGTTACTGGAAACTGAACGACGCGGCCGGTCAGGCGACCGCCACTAACAGCGGGGCGGCGGGCAGCGCGCTCGACGGCAGCTACAACGACCTCCTTGTCCCGGGAATCAAGGTCGACGCAACGGGCCTGATCGAGGACCAGGGACCAAGCGATGCGGCCGACTTTGACGGCGTCGACGATTCCGTCATGGGCACGGGCCTCAGCACGGCCAGTTCCGCGGCCGGCAGCCTGTTCGAGGGCGATTGGACCATTGAATTGTGGCTCAAACGCGAAACGCCCGGCGCCGTAGCGGGCCTGTTTTCGACCGAAGTCTCGGCCCCCATCTTTACTTTCCACGGGACCGACACCAGCCAAGTCGGGATTATGCAAAACGGCATCGCTTGGCACGGGTTGTTTATCGATTTGGACGAAGGTCAAGCTCAAGATTTTCACTTGAACCAGCCCGTCTACGCGGTGATGACCAAGACGGGCACCAATGCGGCTCCCTTGATCTCCATCCGGGCCAACGTGGGCGGCACCTGGGTGACCCCGATTGTGGACGCGGCCCTCCCATTTGCCCTCGTCGGAGCCGACACGTTCGCGATCGGCCGACACTACACGGGCTATGTGGGGGGCTTCTATGACGGCACCATCGACGACGTGGCCGTCTATGATTCGGCTCTTGACTGGGCGACGATCGAAAGCCACTACGACGGACCCTCGCTGGACCCGATCGAGATGGCCTTGACCAATTTCGATGTCACCGCCGACTCGACGATCGCCTTTAACGTCCCGGAGGCCATACTGGGCAACCTGACGCTCGGCGACGGGGTGATCCTGGGAATTACCGGGGCGATGGCCAGTGTGCAGGACCTCAACGCGGGTGACGGATCTCGGATCGAGGGCGATCTGTACGTCCGCGGCACGATCAGTCCCGGCGGCAGCGTCGGCTCGACCACCATCTTCGGCTTTCTGGAGATGGCCGAAGAGGACGACGAAGGTGGGCCGACCGAGGCCGGATACCACGTCGAGATCGACGGTGATGACAACGACCTGATCAGCATGGAGGGCTCCTTCGACGTGGACGGGACGGCCATCGTCGCCGGAACGCTCTCGGTCGCCGGGATCGGCCCGATCACCACGGCCGGCGCAGCCACCTGGGGTGACAAGCAGTTGACGATCCTCGAAGGCGACGAAGCGGGTGAGTACGGCATCCTCGGCGAGTTCGGGCCCAGCAATCCCGGCGGCTCGATTCCGCTCTCCTATGGCACCCAGCCGCCTCCGGGAGGAAGCGCTCAACCGCTGCCCAATCAGGGTGACTACCTTGGGGCCGGCCTATGGTTCGGTAACGTCGGTGACGACGCCGCAGCCGACGACGGCGTGTACTACGTCGGTCGGCCCGCGCCGGATTCCGATCCCTACGCCAACTCGGCCACGGCCATCAACATCGGCGTCTTCCAGGCCGCTCCAGGTGACACCGACGGCAACCGCAAGGTCGAGGGCCAGGATATCCTCAACATCCTCCAAGCCGG
>CAYYOX010000674.1:0-4052 GCA_964473065.1 uncultured Planctomycetaceae bacterium
CCGGCGTCTGGGTCTGACGGGTATCAGCGACGTGTGTAGTTGGGATCGAACTCCCCCGTGGCCGAGACCTTCGCCTTGGGGGCCAGGTTGTCCAGCGCGGCCGCGTGGGCGACGCCCGCCGAGAAGCGCGATAGCCAAGAGATCTGTTTCGTTCCCGACCAGGACCACGCCCGGTTCGTCAAGGAACATCGTGGCGAAGTCGACACGTCCGGCCAGATCGTGACGACCGACGGCACGGTGGTCGGCCGCCACGACGGCATCGAGCGATTCACGATCGGGCAGCGCAAGGGGATGAAGGTCGCCTTGGGCGAGCCGCGTTACGTGATCCGCATCGAGCCGGACACCCGCCGTGTAGTGATCGGCCGGCGTGAGGAACTTGCCCGCGTCGAGCTGACGGGCGCTGAGGCCAACTGGCTGATCGCCGAGCCGACCGCACCGTTTCGTTGCCAAGTGAAGATCCGCTACCGCAGCCGAGCCATCGACGCCACGGTCACACCACTTCCCGAGAACCGCTTCCACGTGCAGTTCGACCAGCCGGCCCATGGCGTAGCCCCCGGCCAGGCCGCCGTCTGCTACGAAGCCAACCGAGTGCTCGGCGGCGGCTGGATCGAGTAGCAACGACCACGCCGTTTAGCGGTCGCCGACACGGCGACCTTATCTCCGCGTCAAATCGCCGTACCGGCGGCGGCTAGCGCCTCGCCGCTCACAAACGACCCGCCTATTTGGTAAATTCTCAACTGCCGCTCGCCTTATTGGTTCGCATCAGCAGAACTGGTGGTTTACAGACGTGAATCAAGGGCGATCGCCCTTGCGGTACTGCTGGAAACTGATCGGCTTGAAGATCTCCATGAACTCGCGTGCCTGAGCCACCCGATCCAGATCGGCCCCGACGACCTGCTGGACCAACTCGTGCTCGCTGCGGATGGTGATTCGCTTCGGCGGAAAGGACTTCTTCGGCACCAGCGTCAAGTGTACTTCGCGGGCAGTGGCTTCGTGCTTGGCCAAGGCGGCGTTGACCAGCAGCCGGGCAAACGGCGGCCGAGATTGCGGGTTCAACAGGGAGTTTAGCCGGGCATACCAATCGGAAAACTGGCGATATTGCTCCGCGATCGCCTTGCTACCCGGCTCGGCCAACTCCATCCGATAAGTCATCCAAGGGCTCGATAGCGTCAGGCGCCTGGGCGCCTTTTCGAATTGCTCGTCAAAGGTCGGGGCGGCAAGGAACTTGGCAAACGGATCGGTTTGGCCGCCAGCCGACTTCTTCAATTGCGCGGTGAATTGGGCCACCTGATCGGTGGTCATCTCGGTCCGCACACGACGGCTGATGTCCAGCAGCGTGAATCGGCCTGCCTGCTTGTCGAACACGACCACCTCGGCCGGCTCGGCCATAAAGTCGTAGACGGCGCCCTGATGGAAGATGGTCGTGCTGCGAACGACCGGCTTGTCGCTTTTGCCCACGTAGACCGTGTTCTCAATGCGAAAGTCTCCCGCTGCCGCCTCGCCCATCGACAGCAAGACCCCCAGCGCAAGGGTAATCCACTGCTTGGCTAGAGGGGTTCTAAGGCAATAAGGCATGACGAAAGCTTCCCCAAGGTTGGTAAACGGGGGAGTTGGGCAGGTGCCTAAAAGATACAGTAACCATCAGGCCGATGTAAAGCGGGGGCCCACCCTCATTGACACCGCCCTCATTGACACCCGACGGGATCGCTGATAATCTACGTCTCTGCGGCCGGTTTGCCCATGGCGGCCGCGATCGGGGGATTAGCTCAGTTGGGAGAGCATCTGGCTGGCAGCCAGAAGGTCACCGGTTCGAGCCCGGTATCCTCCACTACATAAGCCTCTTTGTAACAACGAGTTACGAGGAGGCTTTTTTGTCGGGCCGACCTGATTCATTCTTCGTACCACCGTGGCGCTCACCTTTTAGTGGACACGCATTTTTCCTCCGCGGAACACTTGCCGCCGCATCACGAAGGTACCCGGGGCTGGGGAAGGTGCCGATGGTCAGCCAGCCCATGCCCGAGTATCTATAGCACACCTGCGAGGGGGTAGGTCCGGAAAATCGTTGCCGGCCGCGGCCTGGCGCGTTATCATCAAGGTTGGAACAAAAGGGCCCTTTCTCGGCTTCTCTGTCGCGGTAACGGCCGGTCTGGGGAACATGACCGGATTGATTTGAAATGGTGATCACCAATTGGCGAAATCTGCTCGACGCCGTGCGGCCGACACGACCGCGGCCTACGCAGCGGCGACACGCCGGTTCCCGGCTCCGCACCGGCTCGCGGCTGAGAATCGAGCCGCTCGAACCGCGGATGCTGCTCTCCGGCGATCCGATCACCTTGGGACCGCAGACCAGCCTCTTCGACCAGCCCTACGTCCAAATCGAGATGTTCCGCGACGAGCCGCCGGTCGGCATGGGACCCTATGGCAGCGCGCTGGGGATGGGTGTCTACCCGTTCGATTATTTCCTCCTCGATACGGGTGCCAACAGTATCCTCTCGGCCAGAGAGCCCACGCAAGACATGGCCTCGGAAGGCTATCAGACCGAAGGCACGTTTCTGGAATTTGGGGTTTCCGGCTACTCCGAGTTCGATGTCTCGGCGCCTTATCGGTTCGACTTCCAGGGTACCGACGCCGTGGCACACACGCTGCCGCAGACCGCCGATCAGGTCCGAATTCTTTCGAGCGAGTCTATCGAACTACTGGCTTCTGTTGCCGAGGGCGGAATCGCCGGGATCGTCGGTATGCCGGCGATGACCGATCGGGTGACCACGCTCGACATGAGCGATTGGGCCGATGTCGACGACATATTCGAACTGGTAGGGCTGGGCGTCGAGTTCTCCAACGATGTGCCCGCCGACAACGGCCATCGCTACTCGGTCGCTGTAGACGCACGAGTTCAATTCGATCCGGAAGACGGGCGGCCGCCGGAAGACCCCGACGGTCCGTTGCCCGTTTGGACCGACATCCCGTTCCTTACGGCCAAGGTCGAGTATCAGGACGCCGTCCAGTCCGGTTCGTTTCTGTTGGATACGGGCGCCCAGATGAGCATGATCTCGACGAGTCTGGCCGCCTCGATCGGGCTCAGCGAAGAGGACGCCCTTTACTACATCGAGGTGGGAGGCATCGGCGGCACGAGGTCCGTGCCCGTGGTGCTGATCGAAGGAGTCCGAATTCCCACCCTAGAAGGTCCCGACCTGGTCTGGACCGGAACCGATCCCGACGAACTGGGGATCGAGGTCATCATGATCGATATTGCGCCGGGAATTGAAGGCGTGCTGGGGGTCGACCTCTTGACCACGGGCATGGACATCGGAATCGATCCGATTACCTGGGAAATCACCTTCGTCGGGGCGCCACATTTCGAGAAGATGCACTTCGATTTCCGCAATTGGGATCAAGGCGTCGGAACGCTCTACTTCGACGTGTATCCCTACCATATCCAGGTCTCCGAAAGCGACGGTTCGACCGCAGTCGGCGAGAACGGGCTAAGTGATACCTACGAGCTCGTGCTCTGGGAACCGCCCATCGAGGACGTGCGGATCGACCTGATTCCCGCCGATGCACAACTGGAGGCCGTCGACGCCGCCAATCCGGCCAACGACTATCTGCTGTTCACGCCGGCCAATTGGGACGTTCCGCAGCAAGTGCTCGTCACAGCCGTCGACGATTCGGTGCTCGAAGGGACCCACGCGGGCCTGATCGCCCATCGTTCGCTCAGCAACGACTCGCATTACGACAATCTTCACATCGCCCTGGTTGAAGTCCAGGTTGCCGACAACGGAGTGTCCAACGTGGCCGGTCGACACGTCTTCTACAACAACTCCGCGTTCGACGGTCGCGATCCGTTTCCCGACGCACTCGACGACAACGCGATTGCCCCGGACAAGACGGCCCTCCTGCCGGGCCAACAGGCCAGTCTGGCCAACTACACCAGCTACGTCCACGGCATCAACGGGATCATGGTCGACATCGACGGTTTGGCCGATCCGAACGCGATAAGCGACGCCGACTTCGTCTTTCGAGGTCGCCGGAACCCTCACGCTCAAGTCGCCATC
>CAYYOX010000675.1:0-4048 GCA_964473065.1 uncultured Planctomycetaceae bacterium
CTCAGTTGGAAGCCGGGCGCGACCTGCCCGCCGTGCTGGTTGAAGGCCGGGGCGTCGATGCTGGGGTAGAGATTCACATCGCGGTACAGTTGCAGGACGATGTCGCCGCGATCGGGGAAGTAATAATCATAGGCCCGCTGGATCCGAGGGGCCCAGTCGTCGTCGCGTGTCCGCGGCGTCGAACGCGTGTCGAGCCGTCCATCTCCCCAGCGTGCCGATTCGCCGACGATGGCCCGATCGATAACCGACGACAGCCTCTCGAATCGGGTGACGTTAGCCGCCTCTGTCAACGCACCGCCGTTGAACATGTGGCGTTGGATATGGTCGCCGAAGGACGCTTGGAATTCCGGGATGTCCCGGAGAACCAGATACATTTCACCGGGATTTCGCACCCAGTGCGTGCGGTCGACGGTTCTAATTCGATCATGGTTGATATCCAGCAAGCTGAACTCGGCATCCCAGCTATGGAAATGCCACTGCCCGTCTTCGACGCGATGACGGCTGGCATACCAATTGTTCTGGGGCCAGTCCAAGTTGCCGGCGAATTGGTTCACCAGCAAGTAATCGATAAAGTCATCGACATTGAGGATTTCCTTGACGGCCTCGTAGTCGACCGAAGGGGCGCGGAGCAGGTCGAACATTTCGTCCCAGGCATCCCAGGTCCCCTCCTTCAGTCCGTGCATGTCGATCGAGTCGTACTCTTCCTTCTCGCCGCCGAAGTAACTTGCGGCGAAGGCGTTGTCGGGCCGCTCGACCGGATCGTAGAGCCCCCAATACAGCCCGTTGACGTAAAGATGGACCCAAGTATGATGCGGGCCGGTGCTCCCCATCTCGTTCTGTGCCGTGGCGACCCATTGGTCCTGGACGTAGGAGATCCAGCTCGATTGCCACCAACTCGTAGCCCAGGTATCGCCCACGCCGCTGCTTCGAACGACGATCGTATCGAAGCTTTCGGTGGCCCCGTCTTCGAACAGCGGATAGTCGAGCGTGGACGGGCCGTAATCGCGTTTGAACAGCAGGCGGAAGGAGTGTTTCAGCGAGACAGTCGGATCGCGTCCGGCCCCGCCGTGAATTCGCATACCGGCGTCTACCTGGAAAAGCGTGTTGCCGTCGCCGTCGAACATTTCCACGGAGCCGGCCTTCTCCCACTGATAGTTGACCTCGTTGACCCGTATCGTCGAATTGGAGTAGATGCCCACCTCGGCGTCCCACAGGTCCATCGGATCCATCACCAGCGACATGGTGGGGATGCTGCGCAGGTCGTCCTTGATGGTATTCGTGTAGCGAGGATCGTTGACCACGTCCGGGTCGACCTCATAGTTCACCGGCCCGCCGGCGAAGGTGCCCCAAGTCTCGGGATACCCTGCGCCGTCCTGGAGCAAAACATCGTCGAGGAAGATGTACGTTTGCGTGTCGACGTTTGTCGACAGATAGCCTTTTTTATACGCTGCGGCGCGCAAGGTCGTGGTGGTCGTAATGGGGATCGCCCCGGTATACAAGGCGCCGTTCGTGTCGGCCAGCCCCTGATAATGCGGAGCACTGCCGTCGGTCGTGTAGTAGATCGTGACGTTGGGCGTGCTACTGGTAATCGCCACGTCGAATGGGGCGTCGAAGAAGCCGCGGTCCACACTGAAGCCGGTATCCCGGACGTAATCGATGGCAGCTTCCGTATCGTTAAGCGCCCCGGGCGTCTCCTCGACAAAGTACTGCCGGGCCCAACCGGTCAATCCCGGGACGACCAGAAAGCTGTCGTCGGAAGCATCCACATTCAGCCCTTGGATCGCCAAGACGTTCTTGCCTTGCCTGAGCATGGGGAGCAACATACTGATGTCGATAAGCTCTTCTTGAAGTGCCTCGCCCGCGCCGCGGGAGGTCGTAGCGGTGGAATTCCAGTGGATCTGCTCCGGCGCGTTGCGACGAGCCACTTCGTAGCCGTTGAGATAGGCAACGAATCCGTCGTCGTACTTCATCTGCATATACAGCGAGTCCATCAGAGATGGATCGGCGACTTCGAAGGGGATCCGCATCCACAACGACGCATTGTCGCCGTGCATGTCGGTCTGAACGTCCACGTCGACCGCCGCGCCAATGCCCGCGCCGGAGACGTCAAACCCGACTCCTACGCCCATGTCGAGAAAGAATGGCACGGTCAGTCCCGCGTTCTGATCGCCTGCCGAGGTCGGTTCGGCGAAGCCCCAATCGAATCGGTCGTTGTTATCCCAATCGCCCGTCCGCTGCAAGGAATTGGTCAGGGTTCCCGCTTTGGTTACCGGGTCGCCGATCCATGCATCGCCGATCGTGATCCCCTGGAACCTGGGGTCCGCCACGCCGGGTACATCGATCTGCATCGAGGCGACCATGTCCGCCTGGTAATCATAACCCCAGACGACGAAATCGACGATCCTGGCATCCTCGTCGAGAATCATCACCCAGCCGTCGCCGTTCGTTCTCCAATAGATGTTGTCAGTGTCGTCGGGGTCGGGTCGAAAGATCACTTCACCCGGCGCCATCGAGTCGGGAAAAGACCACACGGGCGAGTGCACGATATTGATGTCGTAGTACCGCGCGTTGTTCGCCACGGCGATCCAGCCGGACGTGTCGATCGTGCCGGCCGAGACGTTTTGGACCTCGAAACCATCGGGTGACCCTGTGAAAGCTTCGGTAATCCGCACACTGGGTGCGTCGCGATAGTTGGTCCAATTCGAGTCGTCGAAGTCGGGATCCATCCAGTCGGATTCCGACGCCGCGTCCTGCGGCGCCAGGTAAGTCAAGCTATTCTCGCCCGAGACCGCGAAATTGGCCGTATCCCGACCCAAGCCGTAGGAGATGTTGTAAAACTGCTTGGGAAAATCGAAACCGTGGACAACCGTTACGCCGTCGGGGGCCACCAAGGCTATATAATCGCCTTGACGATCGAGTTGGAAGTTCGCGTGCAACTCGGACCCCGCCACACTTCGGTCCTTCCCCGAGGCAAACACCCGCAGATGGCCGTCGGCGGGGATCGTAGCGGCCGGCAGCTCCCATTGCGTCGGGTTGTCTTCGTCGTCGGTCAGATACCAACCGTCCAGGTCGACCGTCGCGTCGGTTGGATTATAGATCTCGATCCAATCGGACGACTCGCCGTCTTGGTCGAGCAAGGCATCCGTACCGACGTCGGCCTGGGGCGGTACGTGGCCGCTGTCCACGCCCAGGTTTTCATCGCTGGCGGCCATCAACTCGCTGATCATCAGCGAATAGGCGTCCAAGACGATTCGCGGCTCTAGTCGTTCGAAACAGAGTCGGCCGCAACGGCCGTCCGATTTGCGTTGTTGGCGTGACTGACGTGCCATGGCCAGCCTTTCTCTAAGGTGGAAGTCTTCTCGGAACCGGTTTAGGCCTCTTCAGGACAAGTGTTTATCGAGGACAGCATTGCCTTGCGCGACGGCAAGACAGCCAACCCTGGCACGCGCGGGCGTGCCAGGGTTGGAAAGTTATCACGTTACTTTCGCCAGGGCGATTAGGCCCGACGGCGACGTCGCCAGATCAGCAGACCGATCAGTCCGCTGACCAACAGGGCCAGGGTTCCCGGCTCGGGCACCACCACGCTGGCGGTGAACAGCCCGACTTGGCCTTCGATCGTGTAGGTCAAGCTCAGGTCGCCGGCCAGATCCACGTCGATCCCCTCGCCGATCACGTCACCCAGCGAGTGCTTGCCGTCGAGCTCGAAGGCGACCGCGCCGCTGATCGAATCGTCGGTATCCTCTTGGAAAATGCCGAGGTTATCGGCGTCGTCACCGCTGAGGATGCCGGATTGCGAGTTGAGCACGTAGCCGTTGAGCTTGGCGCCACCGGCGTCGATGACCAGGCCGTCCGCGGTGACGACCAATTTGACGTCAGCCGCAGCACCGGCCGCGGCAGCGGAGTCCGGATAGGTTCCATCGCCGAACAGGCCCGTGCCCAACAAGGCGAGAATATCCTCGCCGGAAATCTTGCTATCGGCGTTGAAGTCCCCGTTGCCCCAGTTGGCTTCGGGCGTAACGCCGTCGCCGAACAGACCGGCTTGGAGGAT
>CAYYOX010000676.1:0-4036 GCA_964473065.1 uncultured Planctomycetaceae bacterium
TGCGTGTCTTTTCTATGCCCTCACCCCCGGCCCCTCTCCCAAAGGGAGAGGGGAGTAACTGCTAATTATATCTCGCCCAACGCGACTTGGATGGTTTGGCGGAGTTCTTCTCGGGTGATTTCCGAATACTCCATGTCGAACCAGAGGATTACGCCGTTGGCGTCCAGCACGTAGGTTCGCGGCAACTTCTCCTTGGCCACTTTGGCAAAATAGAGTCCGCCGGGATCCAACAGGATGGGAAACCGCACGCCGGCCTTCTCCGCCTGCTCGGCGACCACTTCGGCCGAATCCCTTTCATTCACACCGATCACACGAACGCCCTTTTCCAGGTAAGGCTCGGCCACGTCGGCTGTGAGGTCCTGCAATTCGGCCAGCGAGTATTCGTTGCCGCTGGTCCAAAAGAAGACGACCGTTAGCTTCTCACCTTTCAAGTCGCTCAACGAATGCTGATTCCCCTGTAGGTCGGGTAATTCGGCATTTGGCAGGATGTCGCCGTTGCGGACCAGGCACGTGGCGGCAAGCTCGTCGGTCATTCGGACCTCGGGAATCGCCGGTGCGGCCGGGAGCTCCGGCTCGGGGGCCACGACCGTCGTGGCGGCTGGCTCGGGCTCGACGACCGTATCGGACCCGGTGTCCGTCGAAGTTTCGTTCTTGCAACCAATGCAAACCGCCAAGGCACAACACACCACGGGGATTGCCCACGATAGTTTCCTTCGGATCATTGACCACTCCTTGGTTGAGGCGCGACTTTTTTGTTGGGCGCGACTTTGTAGTTGGGCGCGACTTTGTAGTTGGGCGCGACCGGCGGTCGCGGCTTTATATTACTATTCTCTGTGTCACCGTCGATTCGTCAACGGGTGATTTTTATCCCCAGGTCGCGAAGTTGGCGGGAATCGACCTGGCCGGGGGCGCCGGTCATCAGGTCGGTCGCCCGTTGCGTCTTGGGGAAGGCGATCGTCTCGCGAATACTCTCCAAACGGCCGAAAAGCATCACCAGCCGGTCGATCCCCAACGCGATGCCGCCATGCGGCGGGGCCCCGTATTGCAGGGCTTCCAGCAGGAACCCGAACCGGTCCTGGGCCGTCTCCCGATCCATCCCCAACAGGTCGAACACGTCCTGTTGAAGCTGTTGGTCGTGGATTCGGATCGTACCGCCGCCCGCCTCGGAACCGTTGAGCACCAAATCGTAAGCCACCGCCCGAGCGGCTTCCGGCTCGTCGGCCAGACTTTCGAGATCCTCGGGTCGCGGGGCGGTGAACGGATGGTGCATGGCGGTCCAGCCGCCTTCTTCCTCGTCGCGGGCGAACATGGGAAACTCGACCACCCAAGAGAAGTGCATCTCCTCGGGGTCGTATAGCTTTAACTCCACGCCGAGTCGCTTGCGAAGTCCGTATAGGGCTTTGCAGGTGACCTCGAACTTGTCGGCCACGAACAACAGCAGGTCACCCGGCTGGGCGTCCATCCGCTGGGCGATCTTGGTCAACAACGATTCGTCGAAGTTCTTGGCGATCGGCGAAGCCAGTTTGCCAGCCTCGTCGACCTTGAACCAGGCCAGGCCTTGGGCGCCGAAATCCTCGACGATGTAGGCGGTCAGCCCGTCGATCCCCTTGCGCGAATAGTTGCCCGCGGCCCCCTTCGCATTGATACCCCTTACGCGCCCGCCCGAGTCGGCCGTGCCGCGGAATACGCGGAACTCGGCCTCCTTGGCCAGGTCGGTCAGGTCGATCAGCTCCATGCCGAACCGCAAGTCGGGTGCGTCGTGTCCGAACCGTTCCATAGCCTCGTCGTAGGTCATCTTCGGCAACGGCAGCGTCAGCTCGAGGCCCAGGATCTCCTTGGCCATTCGCGCCATCAGCCCGTCGATCACGCCCATCACGTCGTCGGCGTCGACGAACGACATCTCGAGGTCCAACTGCGTAAACTCCGGCTGACGGTCGGCTCGCAGGTCTTCATCGCGGAAGCATCGGGCGATCTGCATGTAGCGATCGTAGCCGGCAACCATCAAGATCTGCTTGTAAAGTTGCGGCGATTGCGGCAAGGCGTAGAAGGCCGAATGTTGAACCCGGCTGGGGACCAGGTAATCGCGGGCCCCTTCCGGCGTGCTGCGGCCGAGGATCGGGGTCTCGACGTCGATGAACCCCAGCTCGTCGCAGTAGTCCCGCATGATCTTATTCATCCGGTTCCGCAACAAGAGCGCCCGTTGCATCTCCGCACGACGCAGATCGATGTAGCGGTATTTCAGTCGAAGGTCCTCGCCGGGCAGATCCTTGCCGCCCGGTTGGAACGGGGGCGTGAGGCTCTTGTTGAGGATCTCCAATTGCTCGGCGCGAACTTCGATCTTGCCCGTATCGAGCTTCGGGTTGATCGTCCCTTCCGGGCGAGGCGCCACTTTGCCGACCACCTTGACGACGAACTCGGCCCGCAGCGATCGGGCAAGCTCCTGGTTGTCGGCGCCGCTTTCCGGGCCGAACACGATTTGGGTTTTTCCGTAGCGATCGCGCAGATCGATGAACAGCACGCCGCTATGATCGCGATAGGTGTCCACCCAGCCGCAAAGCGTGGTCTGCTCGCCGACGTGTTCTTCCCTGAGTTCTCCGCAAGTATGAGTCCGCAACAAGGTCGATTCCCCCTCGCCGAGGCCGGCGTTGGCTATGTGGTTGGAGTGTGTCGTCACAAGGGTGTATTTCCAGAATCCCACATTTTAGTCATAAAAAAACCGGGCGCATAGGTCCCAATTAACCGGCACCCCCCGTTTAGCGGTCGGGCTTGCCCGGCGTTTTTCCGGCGGCGTCAACCGCTTCCCTCGTCATAGATCCCCTCGGCCACGTCACTTGCCTCGAATCGCCCATCCATCGGCACAAAACGGCACTCGGCCAGCGAACGAAACCAGGTTCCCTGCCGCTTGGCCAACTGACGCGTATGCCGCCCGACCAACTCTATCGTCTCATCCAGATCGTGTTCGCCCGTCAGATGTTCGATCACCTCGCGGTAACCCACGGCTTTGCGGGCCGTCCGGCTGAGCGGTTCCGCTCCGGCAAGCAGCCCGCGGACCTCCTCGACCAACCCTTGTTGGAACATGATTTCCACCCGACGACCGATCCGCCGGTGAAGCTCCTCTCGCGGCCAATCGAGCACGAACACGCGTGAACAGGCCGGCTCGCTCGGACGATCGAACTGCTGCTGCAACTCGCTAATGGGTTGGCCCGTCTTCTCGTAAACCTCCAACGCCCTGATGATTCGTCGGGCGTCGTTGGGGTGGATCCGCTCGGCGGCGGCCGGATCGACTTGGGCCAGGCGCCCGTGCAATGCCTCGGCGCCGTGCGAGAGGATCTCTTGGCGTAGTTCTTTACGCAACTCCCAATCGGCCGCCGGCCCCTGAAAAATCCCCCGCAATAGGCCCTTTAGATACAATGGGGTCCCGCCGACAAACAGCACCTCGCGGCCGCGGCCCTTGATCTGCTCGATACAACGGGTCGCTTCGTCCACATAGCGGGCCAGACTATATTCTTCGTGCGGATCGACCACATCGATCAGATGATGCGGCACGATGCGTTGCTGTTCGGGAGTCGGCTTGGCGGTGCCGATCTCCATACCTCGGTAGAGGGCCATGGAATCGAGCGAGATGATTTCGGCCCCCAAACGCAAGGCCAGTTCGATCCCCACGCCCGTCTTCCCAGCCGCCGTCGGACCGGTCAAAAACCAACAATCGAGCGTGGAGGGAGTGGCCATCTTTAACCTCCCCTCTCCTTTTGGGAGAGGGGCTGGGGGTGAGGGCATAGAAGAAACACGCAAGCCCTCACCCTAACCCTCTCCCAAAGGGAGAGGGGATCAATTTGCAAAAGTCCGGTGATACGTTAGTATAACGACACCATTGTGACTCCGATCGCACCGATTGAGAAGGGGACGGCATGACCGCGAAAGAAGCGATCATTTCCCGCCTGATGACCCTGATTGAGGGCCGCAAGGCAAACCGCCCGCCCGATTCGTATACTACGCAGCTTTTCAACGGCGGCGCCCGGGCCATCGGCGCCAAGAT
>CAYYOX010000677.1:0-3226 GCA_964473065.1 uncultured Planctomycetaceae bacterium
TGGACGGATTCCCGATCATGGCCCGAGGAGTGGCTGGAGCCGATTGACGAAGAGAATTCGGACCGGCCAATTGAGCCTGATCTGACCGGCTGACCGGCCTGTCGGTCCACGACGATTCCGGGCCGCCATCGGGCGGGGGACGACCTCAAAAAGTCGGCGTGTAAGTGCTTATTCTGAAAGGACTTAAAACTTCGATTTTCCGCCCAGCGAGGTTGTGGATCGGGGGCCGAACGGGTATACTTTGGGTTTCCCTGAAATTCAAGGCTCGCCACCGTAAGAACCCCGCGACGGAAGGGGGGTTGGCGGTGGCTTTGGGCCCTGTCCGCTGAAAGGAATCCCGTTGGCTGACGACTCGAATCTCCCGCCCGAAACGCCCGATACGCCCGATACGCCCGATACGCCCGACGAACAACCGACCAAAGGCAACGGCAACTCGCTCGGTAAGGTGGTGCAAATGCCCATTGAGGAAGAGCTCAAGGGCAGCTACCTGACCTACGCGATGAGCGTGATCGTCAGCCGGGCGCTGCCCGATGTGCGCGACGGATTGAAGCCTTCGCAGCGGCGGATCCTGGTGGCGATGAACGACCTGAACCTCACGCCGGGGGCCGGTCGGGTCAAGTGTGCCAAGATCTCCGGCGACACCAGCGGTAACTACCATCCGCACGGTGAAGGCGTGATCTACCCCACGCTGGTTCGCATGGCCCAAGAGTGGAACATGCGGAGCGTGCTGGTCGACAAGCAGGGCAATTTCGGGTCGATCGCCGGGTTGCCTCCGGCGGCCATGCGGTATACGGAAGCTCGCATGTCGGCCACGGCGGCTCTCTTACTGGAGGACTTGAAATTCGACACGGTCGACTACGTGCCCACCTACGACGAGCGTCGCGAGGAGCCGACCGTTCTGCCGTCGAAGTTTCCCAACTTACTGGTCAACGGGTCCAGCGGCATCGCGGTGGGTATGGCCACGTCGATCCCGCCGCACAACCTGAGTGAGGTTTGCGACGCCCTGGTCAAGGTGATCGACGACCCGGGCGTCTCGATAGACGAACTGTTGGAGATCATCCCCGGCCCCGACTTCCCGACCGGCGGCGTGATTTGCGGTCGCGGGTCCATTCGCCGCGGTTACCACACGGGCCGCAGTACGGTTGTGGTGCGTGCCAAAACGAAAATCGAAGGGTTCGGCAAGAATCGCACACGGATCGTGATCACCGAAATCCCCTACCAGCAAGCTCGCGACCGGGTCGAGGAGCGTATTGCGGCCGCGGTCAACAGCGGCAAGGTGGCCGGCATCTCGGGCATCCGCAACGAGAGCGACCTGAAAGAGCCGGTCCGGCTGATCGTCGAGCTCAAGCGCGACGCCGATCCGGACGTGGTGCTCAATCAGCTTTTCCAGTTCACGCCGCTGCAAGACAGCTTCTCGATCAACCTGCTGGCCCTGGTCGACGGCAAGCCCCGGGTGCTGTCGCTTAAAGAGATTCTCGAGGAATTCGTCCGGCATCGCGTAACGGTGATCCGCCGTCGCACGCAGTTCCTTTTGGCCAAAGCCCGACAGCGGAAACACACGGTCGAGGGTCTGCTTTTGGCCCATGCGAATATCGACGAGGTGATCCGCGTGATCCGTTCGTCGAAGACGCAGGCCGAGGCGAAGCAGCGGCTGATGGAGATCCAGACCCCGGCCGCCATGCTGCGGCGCGCCTTGGGCGACGAGGGATTCGCCTTGTTGCAGGAGGAACGCGGGGTCAGCGAGAACTATACGCTCACACCGGTCCAGACCGACGCGATCTTGAAGATGACCTTGGGCCAGTTGGTCAACCTCGAACAAGAGAAGCTCGGCGGCGAACATGCCGAACTCTTGGAGAAGATCATCGAGTACAACCGGATCCTCTCCGACGAGAAGAACATCCTGGCCATCATCCGCGACGACCTGCGCGAGCTGAAACGCAAGCACGGCGACGCGCGACGCACGGAGATCAGCGGCGAAGAGCTCGGCGAGATCGACCTGGAAGACCTGATCACCGAAGAGACGATGGTCGTTTCGCTCAGCAGCAACGGGTACATCAAGCGGACGCCGGCCAGTGTCTATCGGACCCAACGTCGCGGCGGCAAGGGACTCAAGGGCGCCAAGACCGAAGAGGAAGACCCCATCGAGCACCTCTTCGTGGCCAGCACGCACGCCTATCTGTTGTTCTTCACCAACCGGGGTAAGGTCTATTGGCGCAAGGTCTACGATCTGCCGCAGTTGGGTCGGGATCGACGCGGCCGGGCGATCGTCAACCTCTTGAACCTGACCGAAGGCGAGCAGATTACCGACTGTCGGGCGGTCCGCGATTTCGATCAGCCGGGCCACTACCTGGTGATGGCTACGGCCCGAGGGCTGGTCAAGAAGACCGACCTGAAAGCCTACCGCCGTCCGTTGCGCAGCGGTATCATCGCCATCAAACTCCGCGAGGGCGACGAGCTGGTCGACGTGGTGGTGACCAAGTCGGGCGACGAGTTGGTCCTTTCCACCGCCGGCGGCATGGCCATCCGCTTCAAGGAATCGGACGCGCGTTCCATGGGCCGAAACTCCAGTGGCGTGAAGGGGATCTCGCTGGTCGGCGACGATCAAGTGGTCGGCATGGTCGTGGCCAATCCGGACGCCGCCCTGCTGACCGTCTGCGCCAACGGCTACGGCAAGCGGACCCTGTTCGGGCCGAATTCGGTAACGGCCGCCGAAGAAGCCGGCACTGAAGAAGCCGGCACTGAAGAAGCCGGCACTGAAGAAGCCGAAAGCGGCGAGGAGATCTCGGGTCAGCGGTGCTATCGGACCCAACGTCGCGGCGGCAAGGGCTTGCGCGACATCAAAACGACCGCTCGCAACGGGCCGGTTATCGGGCTGTGCCGTGTGGACGACGACGACGAGTTGTTGATGATGACCGCCCGCGGCAAGCTGCAACGCGTCGCGGCCGCCGAGGTCAGCGTCGTGGGCCGCAATACCCAAGGCGTGCGGATCATGAACCTCGACGCCGCGGATACCCTGGTGGCGGTCAAACGCGTGCCGAAGGAAGACAACGGCGACGCCAAAGAGGAGGACGCCACGGCTTCCGCCGAGTAACACCATAACACGGCATTTGGCAAGAAGACCGTTTAGCGGTCGGGCTTGCCCGACGTTTTTCTTGGCCGAACGAACGACTCCTCCCAAAAAAACGTCGGGCAAGCCCGACCGCTAAACACGCAAATAGGCCGCCAT
>CAYYOX010000677.1:3236-4036 GCA_964473065.1 uncultured Planctomycetaceae bacterium
GCCCGCCATGGTCCATAGCGCGTTGATCACAGGCGTCTCCGGTTGCGCCGGGAGTTTCCTGGCCGGACATCTGCTGCAGTGTGGCGATGCCGTGTTGGGGTGTTCGGCCGACGGAATGTGGGAGGATGTCGCTCCTGAGGAACTGCGGGATCAAGTCGAGTTGCTGGCCTGGGATTTGGGTGATCCGGGCGGACCCGGCGCGCCGTCGCGGCGGCGAATCGAGGAGTTTCAGCCCGATCGAGTCTATCATTTGGGCGCCCTGAGCGTGCCGGCCGATTGTGGCGGAGAAGAACCGTCCGCCCGAGCCGTGGCTGTGAACGTGGACGGAACGCGACGGGTGCTGGAATTGGCCGGATCGCTTCCGAGCGGGCCCCGCGTGTTGTTCGCCAGCACGTGTCGTGTTTACGCGCCCGTCTCGCAAGATTCCCCCCAAGTCGACGAAACGGCCCCGGTCGGTCCTCGGCAGGCGTACGGGCGGACGAAGTTGGCGGCCGAAGCGGAAGTCCAACAGACGCTTCGTGGACAGGGTTGCGAGGCGGTGATCGCACGCGGCTTCCAACATACCGGGCCGAGGCAGAATGCACGCATGATGCTCCCCCAATGGGCTCGGCAAATCACGCGCGGCGGCTGCGAGCCGGGCGAGGTCCCCACGCTCGATGCGCACCTCGACCTGACCGCCGGGCGGGATGTGGTTCGCGATGACCGGATATTGATCGAACACGGAAAAATCGGCTAAAACGCGCATACCCGCTCAGGGATCAGCGCCCGCAGCGGCGATACTCCAGCCAACATAAGGTAGG
>CAYYOX010000678.1:0-4028 GCA_964473065.1 uncultured Planctomycetaceae bacterium
GGCCAGCCTACCCAGCTGATCCAGGGTCATCACCGCCGCGACCTGGCCCGCTGCGCCACGGCGCTCGGCGTGGCACAGTTTAACCGCCAGACTCGCCGCTCGATCGACGATCTTCGCGGCAAGTGGATCGCGGTCGAGGAACGGATGGCCGGCGGCCCGAGGAGTGCGAAAAACCGTTGTCTCACGACGGTCCTTTCTTCGGACATCCGACAAAACGGTTGAGTAACTGGGATTCAACGGCGAACCAGGTGTTGCACTCCTGGGGTGAGTGATTGGCCGGCTGTCTGGGCGATTGGCAGGGAAGCTCTGAAGCGGCATTGGGCAAGAGTCCCGACGGTACGCGAAATGACATGCCTGCCGCGCGCGAGTTGCTTCTGCGCCGAACGAAAAGGGGCCACCTTCCGGACGTGGGAGGACGGCTCATTTGGTCGAAGACGGTATTTGGTGCGTAGTGTTGTCTAAGGTGGCCTGCTTGCTTGAGTCGCGATTCGTTGCGGACGTCGGCAAGGACCGTCGCGACGGAATCCTTGGCGACGACTCATCAGGCTATCACATTCGACAAAACGCTTACAGGCTGGGAGCGTGTGGCCGCGGATGCACGCCTTCGCAGACCCTATACCCAACACGAAGTCCATGGTAAACTCAGGTTTTTTCAAAGGTAATGCCGATGAATTACCACACCTCCACCGAACAACAGATCGATGATGAAACTGTCAATCGCTATTTCAATGGTGGTGCAGGGGGAGGCACAGCAGACACTGTCAGCATGATGGCCCATGAGCACAATCTGCCAGCCAGTGCGGCCCGATATCGACTACGCAAAGAGATATGCGCTGTTAGTGATTGGCTTGACGCAGTGTGTGCCTCAGGGCGAGTGCTTGACGTTGGCTGTGGGGCGGGGGCCTGGACCGAGATCTTCGCCAATCGCTACAAGGCTGTCATTGGGATCGACCGTAGTCCCTTGATGGTGAAGGCTGCTAGGGAAAGAGTGGCGCGCCTGCCCAATGTTGAGATCTTCGAAGGCGACGGTCGGAAAAGCCTTCCGGAAGGACCATTTGACATGATCTTCCTGGGTGGCCTGTGTATGTATCTGAAGAACGCTGACGTCCTGACTTTGCTCCACTCTTTGAAACACCGCCTTAGCAAAGAGGGTTCGATCATCCTCCGAGAATCGACGGTGCAGCAGGGCGTATCCTTGGCACGAGGCGAGTATCAGGCAGTCTACCGAAGCGTAAGTCTGTACCATCAACTGTTTGAGGACGCGGGACCCTTTCGCGTGGAAGTCCGGCGGAACTACGGTTACAACAGCATGGAGACCGCAGAGGAGTTGGTCGATCTGCGTCGCAAATGGCTACCTTTCTTGCCCAAGGAGTCTCCCACGCTTGCTCTCTTGACGTGGTGGGCGCTCAGAGGGACCACGCCGATTAGCTTCTGGGTTCTGCCGCGAGTGCTCTCCCAACTAAACATCGCTTGGCCCAGATTACAGAACCACTTCTTCAGGCTGCGTCTTGTGGAGTAAGAACTCTTGCACGAAATCCGATTGGGAAACGTGTGGCCTGCAAGGCGTGCTTCTTTGATTTCTAGGGCAACTGAGCCCATCTCCAACCGAAAAAGGCTGTCATGACCAATGTATAGACCAGCAGAACGTAAAACCATCGGCCGGCCAGCTTGGGCGTTGGCACGGGCGCGACGTTCGCGGCGGCCAGAGCCATGACTGTCGCGTAGAGGATGACTGTGAAAGCACCTCGCCCAAACAATCCTTCGAAGAGAAAGACAAACGCGAGAACGATGCCGTTATTATCGACCGCGAGCCCCGTATAGGTCGATTTGTCTGCAAGGCCGAATACGTTGAAGTAACTCAACCGCAAAACGCCTGCCGAAAGGATCACAAACGCCCCGGGAACACACCAGGGGCTGAGTTTGCCGTAGCTGAGCAGCACGACGGCGGGACAAACGGAAAAACTTACCACGTCGATCAGCGAATCGAGCTGCGCTCCAATGGCACGCTGCTGCAGGGTTCGCCCCTGAATTCTGCGGGCAATCATTCCATCGCACCAGTCGAAGACGACGGCCCACAGTATGCCGATCATGGCTGCGGGAAAAACGCCGCGGATCGCGTAATAAATGCCGAGCAGTGCGCAGAAAAGCCCAGCCAGAGAACAGAGGTTGGGGAGGTCCCCGGCGAAGGAAAGGATGCTCGGCCTGTGCGGTCGCTCGCGGTTCGGATCTTCCATCAAGCGCCTTCCATGTCTTCCACGCCGACGATGTCTCTCAACGCTTCGACCAGCCTGTGGTTTTCGGCTTCCGTACGGCTCGCGATGCGGACGTAGCGGTCGGAATCGGGGAGAGTCTTACCCTGGCAATGTTTGATGTACATGTTGTGCTCAACGAACAGCCTGCGGGTCACCTCGGGACCATTGGCTGCTCCGTCGGGAAGACGGCAGAAGAGGAAGTTGGCGTCGGGCTTGTAAACGGTCATTCCCGAAATCGAACACAAGTCCCGATACAGGCCATCTCGGTCGGACCCGACTTGCCTGCAACTTTCGGCGAACTCCGCACGATACTTCGGTGCAAGGCGGAGAAACGCTTCGGCGAATCCGTTGATGTTCCAAATGGGAATCTGCTTTCGCACGGCCTCCGCGAACTTGCGGTTTGCGGTAAGCAGATAGCCGATCCGCAAGCCACAGATGCCGTAGGCTTTGCTCATGCTCTTGAAGATGGCGAGGTTGGGGCATCTTGCCACGTCGCGTTCCAGAGTTAACCGATCGCACTCCCGGGCAAAATCGATGAAGGATTCGTCCACGACGAGTGTGCAGTCATGGTGCGCGAGCTTGTCGGCGAGACGGAGGAGATCCTGTTTAGAAACGACCAACGAGGTGGGGTTGTTCGGTGTCACGACAACAGCGACATCCGCATCATGCCGAGCAGCTTCCGAAGCAAACTTGTCGACATCCAACTGGAAGGAAGGCGATTCGAGAGGGAACTCGACGACCCGACCTGCCGGAGCTGCGTTCACATATTCGTTGAACGATGGCACGGGAACGATCAGTCGTCCCGCCAGATGGCCCGAGACCGCCTTGATAAGTTCGGCGGCACCGTTGCCGACCACAATTCTCTCCGATGGTTGGTCGATCAACTCGGCCACGAGATCGGCAAGAACATTCTGGGCAACAGGATAGTTGAGGACCAGGTCGCGGATGTGATTCTTGAAGTGGTCCAGAACTGCCTCAGGAGGATAATAGAGATTGTACAGATAGGCGTGGTCGATGAAATCATGTCGCCAGTAGCCTCCATGCTGGCCGGCGATGAATTCGTATTTCTGCCGCTGGGACTCACAATCAAGATCGGTCATGTTTTGCATATTAGTCGTTTTCGTCGATCTTCCCCCGTTGCAGATCCCGGTCTGCAACAACGGCGGTAAGCGGGCTTATTCGGCTCCGGGAAGGCATTTGGGTGCCTCTGTGGTCAACGGCTCCAGGCGGCTTCCGGTACCGGCGGCTAGCAACAGCGCCGTGGTAACCGAGGCGTCTGGATGGTCACGATGGTTGAAGTGGCTGATTTCCATAGCGATGGTGATGTGTCCTTTCTTTTACCAAATGGAGGGGCCATCGGCCGACAAGCCCTGCCCTCGCTCGATAAACGTGTTTCTTTTCGGAGAAGGTGCCGTTATTGCGATTGATCCCGTCCAGGACGAGACTGGCAACCATCTCCCCGGCTGCTGGCTCGTTTGATCCGCAGCCTTGAGTCCACCGAGCAAGCAATTCCCGGACTCGCGAGGGCTCCGCTTTTCAACGGAGGCCGGGCAGAGCGAACTCGCCGACGGTTGCCACCAGCGACGAACCGCAGTTGAAAAGCTGACTTTTTCCGCCCAGGGGGGGTAGCCAGCCTTGACGAGTGATCCGATCAAGCCAGCACACACTGGCCGCCACCCCCAAAGAAAGGGCTGGCCTCGTCACGGGATATCAGCTTATAGCCTCCAAGCCGTGTTTGCAAGTACCCATACAATGGGGATGCGGCTTGAGTATCGA
>CAYYOX010000679.1:0-4028 GCA_964473065.1 uncultured Planctomycetaceae bacterium
CCTCGACCTTGCGGTTGCCGTCGGTATCACCCGGGGCGGCCTGGAAAACGCCGATGTCGATGGCCGAGGCCGCACCGTCCGGTACGACTCGGTTGACATAGTAGACACCGTCGTTACCCGCGTTGCCGAACCATATTCCGGCGCCGAGGTAATCGCCTTCGTTAGGCAGGGTACCGGCCGTGCCATAGGAGAGCGGGATCGAGCCGCCGGGCGTGCCGGGGCCGAACTCGCCCTTGAACCCGCCGTCTTCCTCGACCATTGGGGTGGCTTGCATGACGGTCAGCCTCTTATCACCCCAAGTCGGACTGCCGGCGGAGGTCATCGGGGTCAGACCTTCCACTTCCAAGGTTCCAGCGATCCAGGCCACGCCCGAGGCGCCTGCGGTCAGTCCGTCGCCGTCCATCACGAGCATCCCGTGCGAATCTTCGGAGATGTCGACGTGCAAACCGGCTAGCGTGTCGCCGCCGTCCGCTGCTTCTTCGGCCAGCTCCAGTTCGCCGACGATGGTGGCCGTACCGGGAGCGAGATTGACCATGCCGGCGACGAAGACGACTGCCGGATGAGGATCCGGATCGACGGAGCCGAGTTGTGTCCCGGCGCCGAGATTCAGATTGGCCAGGCCCAGGCCGCTGGCCTCTTCGACCACCAGATTCACGCCATCGGCCAGGGTCAGGTCGCCGAAGACGGCGTCGCCGGGCGTGTTGGCGATTATGGTCATGGTTTCGGTGACGACGAGGTGCGTATCGGGCTGATCGAACGGATTGTCGGTCAGGACCGGGATGATGCTCACGCTGTCATAGGAGAGGCCGCCCACAGTGCTGGTCAGCGTCAAGACAGACATCTCCTCGGTCGCCGTGAAGGTTCTGACGAACTCCGTCCAGCCCGCGGTATCTTGTGCACCTACGGTAATCGTTTCCGTGTGGTAAAGTTCGACTTCATCCATGGTTCCAACAGCGATCCAGCCGTTCTGGTCACCCGCAGCGGTCCACCCTGCGGCCCACGCGGTCAGTTCATAGGTCTGCCCCGGAATCGTTTCGAACTCCTGATACATTCCGCCGTAGAGGAAATTGCCGCCGACCAGGCAACTCCACGTTCCGCTTTGCGCCGGCCAGAGGTTATGATTGCCGAACGCGCCGTCGAATATGGTCCAACTCTCCGGCGCCGTAGCGTAGACAGCATTAGCCTCCATATCGCCGTTGAGGATCAGATCGTTGGCGCCCATCAGGCTGCTGAGATCCAGCACGCCGCCCTGAAGCGTCAGGGTGCGGGCCGCGCCGACGTCTTCGCCGGTCACTTCGATCGTATTGCCGGCGTCAATGGCGATATCCAACGCGCCGATCTTCATCAGTTCGCTGACCACGATCTTGCCGGGGCCCGTGTCGGCCGTGCCGCCTTGTAGAGCCATAGTGTTGGTATTGAGGTTGGCGCCTAGAGCAACCGTGCCGCCTTTGAGCTTCGTTGTATTGGCATTGAAATCGGTCGCCAGAGTGAGCAGTCCGCCGCTAGACTCCAGCAAGTCGACTTGCCCGCCCGCTGCGAGGGTCACTTGACCTTCGTCGATCGCCAGCGTGCCGTCGGGGCCGCTGATCGCGTCGGCGATGTTCAGGTCGTACTGACCTTGGGATCCGACGGTCAAAGTGGCGCCGGCGTCGATAGTGATGTCATCGGTGGCATGGTCGAGGTTGACGGTCATCGGTCCCGTCTCGCCCGCATTGCCCGGCCCGGCCTTCAAGGCGCCGGTGGTCTGGGCCACGACCTTGTTGGCATACGTCACCGGTGAAGCGACGCCCGGCTTGGCCGAGAGAAGCACCTCGCCGCCGTTGAGGTTGAGCACGGCCCCGGCCAGGGGATCGGACCCGTGATAGCCGACCAGGCTTCCCTCTTGCACGTCGAAGGTGGCGCCGGCCAGATCGTTGGCGGCCGAGTCGAGGGCCAGTTCGGCCGGTCCCGTCTTGACGATCGTGGCCCCATTGGCCAGCAGCGTGCCGAGAGCGGTGTCGATTTGGGTATTGAAGCCCACGCCCACGGCCCCCGGGGCAATCGTCGTACCGGCAAAACTGGCCGTGCCGATGCCGGTCGTGCTCAACACGCCGGCGTCGACGGTCAGCGGACCAAAGTTGGTTTGCGGGGCGTGCGTCAAGATCGTCGAGTCGGCCGAGAGCGTCAGCGCATTGGCCGTCAGGTCGAGCAGGGGGTCGTTGTAGTAGGTCGAGTTGATGCCGTATTTGTCGGCCAGGTAGAGCCCGACCGCATTCTGATCGGCCGCGGAGAGTGCCGCGTCGTAGATCAGGATTTCGGCAATATCGCCTCGCAACATGGTGTTCGCCCACTCGAGGCCCATAGTGCCGATCTTGTAGATCGGAGTTCCGGGCGAGTAATCCCCAGCTACCGCGCCGCCGGACGTACCGTTGAGGCGCCTCTCCCAACTGTCGGCCGTACTCTGAACGTCGTAGATGAACGAGCCTTGGCTGGGCATGGCATCGTAGACTTCGATCCGGTAGTTGCGGAATTCACCCGGATAGGAGAGCCCGTCGCCGTCGAATCGGGTCCAATCGGCGAGCGTCTCGGAAGTGGATAACAACGAATAGGCCGCATCGTCGACCGCGGCCACGATGAACAGCGTGGCCTGATCGGGGAAGATCAGGTCCATCCCGTCCAGTTGCAGCCAGTCGTCATTGCCGTCGAACCGCACGGCCGGCAGACTGTTCAACTCGGCACTGGCGGCAACGTAACTCGGCTGTTTGATCGGGTCGATCTGCGCAGCGGCGTGCAGATTGCCCGTCTGGTCGGCCCAGGCCGTCACCGAATCGCCGTCGGCGGCGACAATCGCGCCGGCATCCAGGTGGACTTGAAGGTTGTCGGTCGGCAGCGCGCCGGGCGGCGTACCGAGGGGGCCTACCTGGAGCATTCCGCCAGCCAATTCGATTGACGAGGCGCCGATGTCCGAGCTGCCGATCAGGTCCAGCACACCGCCGGTGATGGACACATCTCGATCACCAAAGGCGTCGCCGCGAAGCTTCAGCGTCCCGTCGACCACCTCGAAGTTGGCGTCGGCGTGAAGGTTTTGTGGTTGTGAGGCGACGGTCCACGTGCTGGGGCCCGTCTTGGCAATCGTGACCGGCTCGCCGCCGGCGTCGATCGCGGAAAGGTCCTCGCTTAGTCCGTCCCACCTGGTGGGAACCTGGGGATCGAAACCGACCCAACCGGCCCCCGAGGCAATCGTCGTGCCGGTGAAGCTGATACCAGGACTAGTGCCGGCGATGCTCAGCGCCCCGCCTTGCATGGTCAGCGCGCCGAGACTCACGACCGAGTCGTTGTTGATTTCCAGCACGGAATCGGCCGAGACGATCACGTCGGACGCCGGGATCACCATCGCCGGAGCGTCGGTCGGCAACGTGCCGGGCGCGGCGTAGACGGCCGCCACGTCGGCGGCGCTCAGCGGGGCGGTGTGAATATAGACTTCGTCGACCGAACCGTTGAAAGCGGCCGCAGCCCAATAACGAGTATCGGTGCCGATGGCCAGCAAGCTGATCTCCGGGAAGAGCATCGGAAAGTTCGATTCTCCCAGCGGCGCACCGTCGAGGTAGGCAACGACCTTGTCGTTGTCGTTCGGATCCCAGGTCAACACGTATTGGTGCCAGAGGCCGTCGTACGGTTTGCCGGTTTCCGTCCATCCCCACGCAGCATTGTTGCCGTAATACCACCAGTCGCCGTCAAGCCCGTAACCGGTTTGGCCGTTCGGTTGACCATCAAATCCCCAGCGGGAAAAGGGCACACCGACGGTCGTGCCGCCCTTGGTCCAGAAGGAGAGCGTCATTCCGTCGGGAAAGGTACGGAAATCGGCGTCGTCGCCGGCATAAAGAAAGCTCAACCCGTCGAAAGCCACCGCCCCGCCGGCCGCGCCGAGGGCGTCCGCCATCGGCATACCGCCCAAGCCCGTATCGGAGGCCAGGTCGTGCCCGCGACCGGAGTCGTCGGCGCCGAGGTTGGCCGGATCGTCGAACGACCAGTGGGCGACCGTCTTTCCG
>CAYYOX010000680.1:0-4026 GCA_964473065.1 uncultured Planctomycetaceae bacterium
CCCGTGATCTCGCCGTTTTCGATCCGCGGCGAGATCACGCTGAACCGGCCGACCGATTCGTCGTCACTCACCGATGCACCGCGGAACAGGTCAGTGTTATCGGTCAAACCGCCGAGCGCCTCGCGTGCTTCGGCCGGCTGCTGAAGCAGGGCGCCAACGAGTTCCTCGCCCGAGTCGACCAGCATGGCCAGTTGCAATTGATCGCCCTGCACATAGACGGCCTTGTTCTCGGTCGACATCAGCGTAACGAAGCTCAGACCGGCCAGGCTGATCAGCACAATGGCCACGGTCACCACAATCAGCACCACGCCTCTTCTCTGATGGCACGTCATTGGCTTACCCTCATCCACTGGTCGGATTGCGGGACTTCGACGGCGGCCGGTCGGCGCGGTGTCATCGGCGGCGGTGCGGCCGCACGTGGAACGGCCAGCGGGGCCGGCGCTGCGAACGAGCTCGCGGCAAGCTGTGGCTTGTGACGACGCACGTCCTGACGTTTCCTGGCCCCTGGCAGGTCGATCACCAAGCGGTGCGTCGAGCCCGTGGGCTGGGACATCTTCTCTTCTTCCAGGAGTTCATCATCCAAAGCGAGTTCTTCGTCGGCCGCACGTTGCCAATCGGCCTGATCCAGGGTATCCAGTTGCATGGTGACCTCCACGGCCACTGGCAGCGACTTTTGTTCGATACTGTTCCAACGACTGCTCCAGCCGTTGCCGTCGAAGTAGCGGAAGCGAAGCTTGGCCACCTCGGGCGCCCAGATCATCGAGTCATCTTCCAGGTCGATCGGCAGGAATCGCTCGTCGGAACTTTCTTCCGTGGGGATCTCGCGGCCCGATTCTCCCAGCACCGTGTCGTTGGCAAGCGTCGTGCGACTTGGCTCTCTTTCATCCGCGGGCGTTTCGTAGTCCAACTCGCGACGCGTCAGTCCGGCCCGATTGTCGAGAGGATCGCTCGAAGTAGATTCCGTCTCCGCTTCCCGCTGAGTATTTCGATCGCGAAACGTGTAGAAGACGGTTCGCAGCTCGGGTACTTGCCGGGTCGGCGCCTCTCGGAAGCGGGTCGAGACGTCCTCGTCCAACTCGGGGCTCTCTTCGAGGGGAATGACTTGCAGCACGTCGATTCGTAGCGAATCGTGCGTGCCGAGCAGTCCGAAGCGGCGTACCGAGCCGGCCTTTTCACCCGCCGAAGTCGAATCTCGGCCGGGGCTGTCCTCGATCGCACTTTGCAGGTCGTCGGCAATCTGTTGCAGCAGGGCCCGAGCCAACTGGGTGCGTTCGGTGCGAGCTTGGCCCGTCTCGAACAGTTTCAGGTAGATCGAATAAACGCTCCACAACCCGGTCATCAGCGTGGCCGAGAGGACCAGGGTCAGCAAGACCTCCAACAGCGTGAAGCCGCCGCGTTGATTCTTCATGGGTGCCTCCCTTGGAAGTCGGAAGACTGTTCGGCAAGGGCGGGCAAGCCGCCCATGGCACCGGGTGTGGAAGTGGATTGGACGTCTCGGACTAGGCGCGTCAGCGTGAATTGGCGGCCGGGGGTTTCTTCGTCTTCTCGCTCGGGCACGTCTTCTGCGACGGTCACCTGCAGTACGGACAGATTCAACTGCGGGCCTTGCCGGATGCCGCGACTGGCGGTTGGGCGGATGTCGACCGAGTAGATCCAGCCCGCGTGGCCCTGGACCGGTCGTTTGTCGACCGATTGCATGGGCTCGGCGCCGCAGAGCATTTCGGCCATTTTGGTGCGACAGATCTCTTGGGCGGTGGTCAGGGCTTCGGCCGATTCGAGGTGCTGTCGACCGATGGCGGCCAATTCACCCAAGACGATGGCGGCCCCCATCAAGATGGCCGTGGCCAAGATGACTTCCAGCAGCGAGAACGCAGCTCGACGCGACCGTCTCATGGCTCTTGCTCCGGAAGCACAAGTTGGCCCACGGTGGCGGAGCCGGTCACGCCGCGCAGCATGACGTCGAGATAGTAATCGCGCCCGCTGGCCAGCCAGATCCGCGCACTGGTCGTCCGTCCGTTGGGATAGAACAAGATCGGCTTGGACCAGTTCGCCGAGCCGGTCCCCTCGAAATCGACGCCTGAGTCCTCAGGCCGCTCGGCCGCTTGTTGGTCGTGGAAGCACACGCCCGAGGGAAGCTCTCCCCGCAGCGGTTGGTCGTTGTCTGATCGCTGGGGGTCTGACTCGTCGTCGACGCCGAAGGAAGACTTCACCGCGACCTCGAACGTCCGCCGGCCGGGTTGGAAGCGAAATTGGTAGACATGGCCCGACTCGATCGCTTCGAGCCGTGCCCGGGCCAATTGGGTGCGAACTTGCTTGGCGGCGTCGCGCAGTTCGCTTTTGCCCAGCGGTTGGCTTACGGCCGGAAGCACGATCGCCCCGAGCAGCACCATGATCGCCAGGACCAGGAGCATCTCCAGCAGCGTATAGCCGCGGCATCGGTCGTGGGCTTTGGTGCAACGCATGGGATTACCACATCAGGTTACTCGTCGCCGAATCCCATATCGTCGCCCATGTCGGCATCCATGTCGGAGCCGAAGCCGCCATCATCGCTGCCGAACTCGCCCGCTTCGCCGTCCTCGGAACTCTTCCTCCAACTGACGATGTCGTCGTCGGTGCCGTCTTCACCGTCGGGGCCATAGGACCAGATGTCGGGAGACTTGCCTTTGCCGTTAACCGGCGGGTATTCGTACTGATACTCGTTCCCCCACGGATCGGACGGCAGCACGTTGTCGTTCACGTAGGGGCCGTCCCACTTCTGGCCGGCGTTGCCCTGGTCGTCCGACGGCTTCGAGACCAGGGCCTTTAGACCTTGCTCGCTCTTGGGGAATCCCCTCATCTCGAGGGTGTAGCGTTCCAAGGCGCCCTTGAAGGATCCGATTTGGATTTGGGTGGCCTTCAGATCGGCCTTTTCCTGGGTGCCGATGATTCGCGGCGTGACGATCGCGATCAGCAGGACCAGGATGCCCAGGACTACGAGTAGTTCCATCAGGGTGAAGCCGCGTTGCTTCTTGCGATTCGGTTTTCGTTGGTTCATGGTTTGCTCCTTTGAGAGAAGTGGGGTGTGTTTTGGGGTTCTAAAAACGCGGGGCAAGCCCCGCCGCTAAACGGTTTTGTGGGAATGGCTAGCCCATGGAGGCGCTCATTTCGAATACGGGTAATAGTAGGGCGACCAGTACGAACATGATGATGCCGCCCATGACTAATAGGAGAATCGGCTCGACCAGCCGGACCATGATATCCAACTGCCGGGCGTTTTTGCGATCGATCCCGTCGGCGATGTTGATTAGCACTTCTTCCAGGTTATTCGACTCCTCGGCCACGCTGATCATGGCCATCACGGGCCGGGGGATCAGGCCACAATCGGCCAGCGGTCGCGAGAGGCTCTCGCCCGACGAGATGTTCTCACCCGACCGGCGAATGGCCTGGGCCAATACGGCGTTGCCGGCCGAGTCGCTGCTGATTCGCAAAGCATTAAGCAGCGGCACGCCGTTTCGCATCATGGTTCCCAGCACGCGGCAAAATCGCGAGACGGCATAGCCGTGAAAGACCTTGCCGGCCAGCGGGATCTTCAACTTCCAGCGGTCGACGAACATTCGGCCTCGCGCCGTACGGGCAGCGCGGCGAGCCCAAAGCACCATGCCGGTGATGCCCGCCACGAGGAAGATGCCGTAACGCCCTAGCGTGTCGCTGATCCACAACAGGGCAATCGTCGCGGCCGGCAGTCCGCCGCCTTGCTGCTCCAAGCGAGTGAAGAGCGTGGCGAATTTCGGTACGAAGAACACCATCAACACGGTGGTCACCAGGAACCCGGCCACGGCCAAGAAGGCCGGATAGGACATGGCGCCGATCAGGCGTCCTTTAAGTTCCTCCTGCAATTCGAGGAAATCGGCCGTCCGCTTCAAGGCATCTTCCAAAAAGGCGCCCTCCGAGCCGGCGCGGACCATGCTCACGGCCAACTCGTTGAACACTCGCGGGTGTCGGGCGAACGCCGCATCCAGCGCGGTCCCCTCGGCCACCTGATTGCGG
>CAYYOX010000681.1:0-4024 GCA_964473065.1 uncultured Planctomycetaceae bacterium
ACGACATATTGCGCATCGAACCAGCGGTCCTTCAAGTTGGCCCAACGGTTAGGGTCGTCCTCGGTCACCTCGAATTCGGCATTGTGTCTACTGAATCGAACCGGCGGTCGGTCCAGCATTTGGCCCTCGTACCACGCGTCGATCCGGCGCATCGCCATCTCGAAGTCCGGTTTCCCTTCAAGGGCAATTTCCGGTTGATCGCTCATTCGCTTCTCCTTCTTCCTTCCACCTCCTATCGATTACCCCAGGTCGCAACCACAGGAAAGCGTCCATCTCATTAAGGCACAACCTCGCAGGGTCTCCCTAAAGAAGTCCTGCAAGCTCGGGTTTAGAACAATTGCCAATTCTACATTTATTGGAGACCCCTCTACTCTTTCCTGGTATCTGGAATAAGCCCCGGAATAATCGAAGTCGAACAGCATGGTTGCATTCACTCCGCAAAAGCGGCGGTGCCACCCAGTTGACAGTTGTTTGTGCCTTCTTGCCCGTTCAAACGTCGAGGGCACCCGGGAGGTAGTCGCTAGGTAACCTCATCTATTCGTCAAACTGTCAACGTCTTCTACTAGACCGGCGCCAAAAAACGGACTCTCGCTCATGGCGACCTTCCTGGAGTTCATTCTCTCGTATGATGTCTTCGATGATATCCAGTCTCGCCCCATAAGGATTGTCTGCAGAGGCTTTGACACGCTCTCGGAAGAAAAGCAATTCCGTGAAACGCCACGGACGTCCTTTCCACGTATCGATGACTTGTATCGCGGTCGTTTTGCTCGACTTATTCCTCAAGTAGTCTGCCAATACGACGAGGCAAGCCACGTCAGGTCCTACTCCGTGTTTTTCACGGGAGGGACCGATCAATTCACCGAACCGCTGAAAGTTCTCGGCACAGAGGAAGAACTCCACCCAATTCGCCGAATCTGCGGAAGCTGGTCCAGCGTCGTGGGAACTGAGGTAGTCTTCAGCAATACGTGTCGCCTCGTCTAAGTTACCGCGCAGAAGTCGCGAGTGTGCGAGAATCAAGCTCCGCCATTCCTGTGACGGCCTCTCTTCTTTCTCCAGAACCTCTTCTATCTCTCGTGCCTTGGTATCCTCACCAAGGTAGGCGCACAGATACAGCCTTAGAGGCACATTCACCTCAGCGGGATACTTGTCGAGCAATTCTGCAGCAGAGACGAAGTAGTCTCGACCGCGCCGAACGTAAACATCCGCCAGACTCCGTGCTACTTGAATGTCCATAGGCACGAGCTCATGGGCCTGTCGCAGTGTTCCAGTTGCTGCCTCCAAGTCCCCGACGCAAGCCAAAACCTCCGCCAACCGCCGATGCAGCTTAACATCCTGTTGGTTATGCTCGATCGCAAGCTCTAAGTGTTCTTTCGCCTCCGTTAATTCCTTGCTCTCGCTAGAGCTAACGTCCGCAGCATACTTACACGCAACCCACTCATGACCGAAGGAATTCGTGGCGTCCGCATCCAAGATGTCCAAAACAACTTGGTCGAGCTTTTCTTGATGTTGAATGTTGTCCCAGAAACTGCGGAGGTAGTTCCACATGTCCGGGAAGTTCGGCCTTCTGCGAAGCAGTTGGACGAGGGTGTCTTCGGCCTTGCTGTAGTCACCGGAACGAGAACGGAAAGTCTTTTGAAGGAACCGCATGGCAGTCTGAGTGTCCTCGTTGTTCCTCTGGCGAATAGCTGCGCAAAGGCGTTCGTAGTCAGACACGATGGGTGCAATGGGCCACATGTGCTCTTTTTCGTTCTGCCGACAGAAGAGTCTCTCAACGCCGACTAACTCAGAGTCAAAGCGAATGCAGCTTAGGTCACGCGTTTTTCCAAATATGCGTCTTGCCTCGTCGCGTTTCTTGTGAATCTGCCGTGATGATCTTGACGGAACGCAAGAAGCCACAGGAAGAATGCCGACTTTATCTCTCTTTCGTGCCGCAAGTTGTGCACGAATTGCGGGAACCAAGTGGGCAACGCCGTCAAGGTCCTGATCCGTCAGGCGGAATATGATCAACAGAAGGTCGGACAGCACCTGTGTACAGATTCCTGCCACGTCGCTTAGTCCGGTTCGGCTATCAATAAGGACATAGTCATATTCACGATCCTGCATCCAAGCAACGAGAGGTCCGAAGAAATCCCCTCTATCTGGCGCCTCTTCCCCGAAGAAACCGACCCAGTTGATCTGTTGCAACATTTGGCAGTACTCTTCGTCAACGTTGCCAGCGGGAAGCACGTCGATTCCCGGCACGTCGGCGGAGTAAATGAAATCTGCTGGATCGGGTAGCGTGTTCGATGTGGCGAACTGGTGCGCCAACTGCACAAAGCCCCGCTCCACCGGCTTCTTGGGCGGAAACAGTTTGTGCAACCCTGGAGCCTCAAGGTCAAAGTCCCATAGAAGCACGCGCTGAGGGTGCTTTTCGTCTTCTGCCAGCAGACAGGCGATATTTGCTAGCGCCAACGAACGCCCTACACCGCCCTTGTATGAGTAGAATGTCACGAACATGTTCTAGCTTTCCGAAGTCTTGGTAAGGCGTTAGCGGCGGGGCTGCAGAATCCGGGTGCTGCTTTCGGGGGGGGCTGCAACAGCCGACTCGCGACTTGTGGGTTGCCTGGTTTTCGATCATCGGGCCGTGGTAACAGGACTCCAAGTAACTGACCTCGCTCTCTTGCGAACCTAACGAGATAGGAGAAAACGTGATCGGCCTCGTCGTGCGATTCGCTGTCCAAGAGGCAAACCAGCATCGCGGCAGGACCAAATTTCATCCCTCCACCCTCGGCCCGCTCCCATGAATGAACGGTCTGTCTCGTTACTCCCAGCAGACTCGCGAAATCCGATACTGACAGACCACGGTGCTCACGAACCCGCTTGACAACGTCTGCCGAAGGGATCTGATTCAACTCTGCAAGCTTGGCAAGCTTGATTTCCTTCCATCGCTGGAGTTCCTGAGCGCCATAGGATTGTTCGCCACAGTGCGTGCACTGGGATATTTCGGCATCCTTTACCTGGATCGTGAAGCCTTCGAACTGTGTTTCGAAGTTCGGTACGATTTGCGTTTCCATCCTGCCCTTGCCGCAAGCGGGGCACTTGAAACTAGCCATAATCATGCTCCTGTGCTCAGTAAATCGTGATTACAAAATAGAGTTCGCCCTCGTCGTCTCTGACGATCTTGCCGACTGTATAGAGCGATAGTCCGTCACGCGTTTGCCCAAGAATGGTGTACTTCTTGCCGTCAACGGAGACACCAACTTCGTCACGTTCCGACTTGACAATGCTGCCAGAGAGAATTGAATCCTCGATGTCTTCGACGAGGTAGTCGTTTGGAGCGATCTTTTCGTTTACTACATGCTCGGAAAGATGGTACTGCCCAGATCGCACCAGCAGGCTGATCCTCTCTCCCGCGTCGCGTGGTTTCGCGAGTTGGCGTTTCCGTCGCCGTCTGGAATCGTCATTTGCGTCCATCTGTATTACTACTTTACAATAGTCGTCCGTCGGTGTCAACTAAGATTACACTAATCGTGGAAATCAGTCAACAGGACACCTCATCAGCTAGAAAACATCCGATATGGAAGATTTGACAACGTCCTGGCGGTGGGGCACTGACACCCTGCCGGGTGGAATGCGCATTTCATGCAAAGTAACACAGGGCCCGTGCGGCGGCCGAGCGATTCCTTAAAGACCTTTCGGTGGGAAGCCGCCCCGTCCATTCTCGTGCCGGTGAGACAGGCATTTCTGGGTAGCAGCAATGATTTTGCAGAGAGGCGTTCATTATAACTGCTCGACTTCGATTATTCTGGGGCTTATTCCAGATATCACGAAAAATAAGTTGAGAGGTCTCCCAGGAAACCTAAACTTGGCAATTGTTCTAAGCCCGAGTTTACAGAACTGCTTCAAGGAGTCCCTACGATGTTATACCTCGGCATCTGAAATGCCCTAACGAGATGGGCACTCTCCTGCGTTCACTGCCGCTCGGCCACATCGACGAGGCCTACGTCGATGTAGCGGCCGCCGGTTACTTCTTGGCAGGTGACGG
>CAYYOX010000682.1:0-4024 GCA_964473065.1 uncultured Planctomycetaceae bacterium
TCGCCGGATGCGAGTGATGATCGACAGCGGGCTGGATGTGGAATGCCAGCACCACGAAGTCGGCACGGCCGGTCAGGCCGAGATCGACCTTCGCTTCGGCGAGTTGGTCGATATGGCCGACAAAATGATGATGTACAAGTACATCGTCAAGAACGTTGCCAATCGGCACAACAAGACGGTCACGTTCATGCCCAAGCCGATCTTCGGCGACAACGGATCCGGCATGCACACGCACATCTCGATCTGGAAGGGCGAGGAACCGCTGTTCGCCGGCAATGGCTACGCGGGGCTCAGCGAGATGGCCCTGTATGGCATCGGCGGTCTGCTGAAACATGCCCCGGCCATTCTGGCCTTCACCAACCCCACGACCAACAGCTACAAGCGTTTGGTACCCGGGTTCGAGGCGCCGGTCAATCTGGCCTACTCGCAGCGGAACCGATCGGCCGCCGTGCGGATCCCCATGTACAGTGCCAGCCCGAAGACGAAGCGGTTGGAATTCCGTTGCCCCGACCCGAGCTGCAACCCGTACCTGGCGTTCTCCGCCATTCTGATGGCCGTGCTCGACGGGATTCAGAACAAGATCGATCCGGGCGAGCCGATGGACAAGGACATTTACGACCTCACGCCCGAAGAGCTCAAGGACGTCCCGCAAACGCCGGGCTCCTTGGACGAGGCGCTGGCGGCATTGCGAGCGGATCACGAGTTCCTATTGCGTGGCGACGTGTTCACGCCGGACGTGATCGACACGTGGATTTGGTACAAGACGGGGAACGAAGTCGATGCGTTGCGTTTGCCACCGCATCCCTACGAGTTCTGCATGTACTACGACATTTAAGAAACTTGGCACGGTCCTGAGTCCCAGCCGGGCTCCGCTCGGAGCGGCTTTACAGCAGCTCCGAGCGGCAGGGCCTTTTTGTATGCGCCCTATAAAGCCGGTCGCGCCCCAGATATAAAGCCGCGACCGGTGGTCGCGCCCGGAACGACGGAAACCGAACCAACCATTTCTCTTGGCGCGACCAACGGTCGCGGCTTTATAGAAGTGCGCCTTGCCTCGTCACCTCATGCGCAAAGATCGGGCACGAACGAACGATCGCGATGACCTTGCTCCCTCGGGTTGATGCAACTTCATTTCTCCTAAACCGTTGCTACGGAAGCTACTTCGATTCGATTCGCCCCATGGCGCGACGGCATTGGCACGCCAATTGCTGATCCCATGGGCGTGCCAAGAGAGAGGAACAGTCTGCCAGCACGCGTCCGTTGGCGACACACGACAAAGCGCTAACTGATAAAGGGATCCCGCGCATGAGATGCTCTTGGTATGCACGTCGTAGTGCAATCGCTGGCTTGTTGACCGTCATTGTCTGGTCGGCTTTGGCCGCCGTAACGTGGGCCGAAGAAAGCTCGGCCACGCCTGCCATTAACACGGGCGACAATGCCTGGCTGCTGACCTCCTCGGCCCTGGTGTTGATGATGACCGGGCCGGGACTGGCGCTGTTCTACAGCGGACTGGTCCGTAAGAAGAACGTGCTGGGTGTTATGGCGCAGTGCATCTTTCTGATGGGGCTGATGACCGTCGTGTGGGCCCTCTGGGGATACACCCTGGCCTTCGGAGGCGGCGGGGCATGGATCGGTAACCTCGACTATCTGCTGATGGACGGCGTCCAAGCGAGGTTCGTCGACGGGCAATCCGAGATCCCCATCCACCCGGACCTTCCCGTACCGATGCTTACCCACATGCTGTTCCAAGGCATGTTCTTCATTATTACGCCCGCCCTGATCTGCGGCGCCTTTGCCGAGCGGATGAAATTCAGCACGATGGTCGTGTTCATGGTGCTCTGGGGTACGTTGGTCTATTGCCCCTTGTGTCACTGGGTCTGGGGTGGCGGGATTTTGGCATACGGGGGCGTTCATTCGAGTATCACTGCCGGCGGGGCATTGGACTTTGCCGGCGGAACGGTCGTGCATATCAGCTCGGGCATCTCGGCCCTGGTCTGTGCCTTGTTGTTAGGCAAGCGATTAGGCTTAGGCACGGAAGATATGCGGCCGCATAACCTCACCTATACGGTCCTGGGCGCAGCCATGCTGTGGGTCGGCTGGTTCGGTTTCAACGCGGGCAGTGCCTTGGCGGCCGACGGGATTGCGGCCAGTGCGTTTGCCACGACCCACTTCGGCGCCGCGGCCGGGGCCGTTGCTTGGGCCGCCATGGAATGGATCACGCGCGGCAAACCGGGCATACTGGGTACCTGCTCCGGGGCCGTGGCCGGGTTGGTCTGCGTCACGCCGGCCGCCGGGTTCGTGCAGCCCATCTCCGGTCTGGTTATGGGATTGGCCGCCGGCGTGGTCTGCTTCTTCGCGTGTACGACCATCAAGAACAAGTTCGGTTACGACGATTCGCTCGACGCGTTTGGCGTGCATGGCGTCGGCGGAACCTTGGGGGCCGTGCTTACCGGCGTGTTCGCCACCCGGGCCGTCTGGGATATCGGCGAAGGCACGCCGCTGGGCCTGATCGAAGGCGGGACGGTCATTGTGGGGCAGATTGTTGCCGTAGTGATCACCTGCATCTTTGCCGCCGTGGTCACGTTCATTTTGCTGAAAGTGCTCGACCTCACCATGGGGCTCCGCGTTTCACGCGAGGCCGAAGTGGAAGGCCTCGACCTAAGCCAACACGGCGAAGAAGGATACATCTTCATCTAGAACCGAGAGGTCCCTTCACGGGGAGAATTGCGATGAAAAAAATCGAAGCCATCATACGTCACTTCAAACTCGAAGAGGTCAAGGACGCGCTGAGCGAACAGGGCGTGCAAGGAATGACCATTACCGAGGTCCGCGGGTTCGGACGCCAGAAGGGCCATACGGAAATGTACCGCGGTGCCGAATATGCGGTCGATCTGGTGCCGAAGATCAAGATCGAGATCGCCGTCCCGGCCGCCGATTGCACGCGCGTAATCGAAACCCTGGTCCGCGCCGCCCAGACCGGCAAAGTCGGCGATGGAAAGATCTTCGTCAGCGACCTGACCGAAGCCATCCGCATCCGCACCGGCGAGTCCGGGCCCGATGCGCTGTGATATGGGGAAATCCAAATGACGAAATCCGAATGACGAACGACTAAGACTCATCCTTTCCTTTCGTCATTCGTCATTCGTGCTTCGTCATTTCACTTCGTGGGTCTTCGTGCCTCGACCCACCCTACAAGAACGCCTACTCCATGCCCGGTCTTCCGTCCCATGTGCTGGCCGCTCGTGCTATGCTGGCTGAGGGTCTGGACGCAGGGCGGCAACAGCACGAGTCGGGTGGCTCGGGAATGGAACTCTGTGGGGCCATAACGCGAACTCGCGATCGGGCCATCGGCGAGCTGTTCGAGGTGGCCGGCGCCTTGTCGGACCAGATGGCGTTAGTGGCCCATGGCGGCTATGGGCGGTGCGACGTCGCGCCGTACTCCGATGTCGATCTGATGCTCCTGCACACGCCGGCCGGACGCGAGGAGGCCGCTCGGATCGCCGGGCCCTTGTGGCGCGACGTGTTCGACCTCTCGCTGGCGGCCGGACATAGCGTGCGGACACCCGATCAGGCGGCCCATCTAGCCTCCGGCGATCCGACCATCGCCACCTCGTTGATAGAATCGCGGCTGATCGCTGGAAGCGATCGGCTGTTCGAGCGTTTCGAGCAAACATTTCGCCGGCACGTGCGTCGCCGGGCAGCGACCCTACTGGGGGCCGTGGTGCGCCAACGGCAGCAGGAACGGAGCCACTACGGCGAGACGGTCTATCTGCTGGAGCCGAACATCAAACGCTCCGCCGGCTGCCTGCGCGATCTGCAGTTGATCCGCTGGGTTGGATTCCTGCGATACGGCACGCCCGGGCTGCAAGAGCTGGCCGCCCTGGATGTCTTGTCCGAGGAAGACGTGACCAAGCTAGGGCAGGCGTGGGAATTCCTCTTGCCGCTGCGTACCGAGCTGCACTTCCATTGTGCCACGCCGACCGACGGCTTGGACCGCGACCACCAACCCCGCATTGCCAAGCCATTC
>CAYYOX010000683.1:0-4020 GCA_964473065.1 uncultured Planctomycetaceae bacterium
ATCGAAATCCAGCCCCATGTTCTCTTCGTAGCTTTCCTTGTCAACTCCGTGAAAACTGATCCAGATTTCGTGGCCGACTCCCTCCAGCAGATCGGCCAGGGCCTTGGCCGTCTTCTCCGTCAGCGCAGAGGCATTCGTGGAAATCTCGAGCTTCTTAAAACGCAGCTGCTGACGAACCTTTGCGAGGCGATCAAGGAACTTCGGATCCAGAAGAGGCTCGTTCTGATGGTACAGGCAGAGCTTGGCCAGTTTCATTGGTCGAAGCTGATCGATGATGCTCTCGAAGAGCTCGTCGCTCATCTGGCCGGGATTGTGCCTGTGCCAACTTTCAAGGTACGGGCACATGGCACATTTGCCGTTGCACGCGCTGGTGGTCATCAACTGCACGTTGAGAGCCGCCGGGCGACGGTTGGCCAGCGCGAGCATTGCGTGCCAAGGCCACCGCCGCCTGTCCCGGAGATTTCGCCGAAGCCTCCCGATCCTCCCGCCGCTATCAAGCCCGACGATG
Source organism: uncultured Planctomycetaceae bacterium (assembly GCA_964473065.1). GTDB lineage: Bacteria > Planctomycetota > Planctomycetia > Pirellulales > Thermoguttaceae > CAYYOX01. The sequence goes on from CAYYOX010000683.1 coordinate 509, forward strand.
GGGCTTAGCCGCCTTCGCATGCGATCAATCAAATGCTCATCTCCCGCCGCGGGCCGCAAGGCGATTCGCCCGCGCAACGCCCTCGCGACGAATAGATTCAGCGGTGTGGCGCAATCCTAACGACCGGCGGAATTCTACCGCAGGGCTCGGAGATCCGTCAAGTTGATGCTGAAGACCCGCCCTGCAATAGAGCTCCAGGCAGAAATGACAACAACGTGCCGCAACAGCCAAAGGCACATACGAAGGGTCAGGAAAAGGGGTCAGGAACCAATGGCCCTAAGTTAAGCATTTGAACCGTGCCTGTTCGCCGGGAATCTTGAGGAACCCATATCGTCGGCGATCACGTTTGACCAGGCGTGGCTCGATGCGGCCGCGATCGAAACAACAAAGGCTTCGTGGCCGGGCGTCATAATGCTCTTCCAGAAAAACGTTGCGCCGTACGATGATTACCGCCGTTTGCGGCGAAGCAGTGCCGTCCCGCCCACCAGCAGCACGGCCAGGCAGCCTGGCTCCGGGACGACCTGACCGCTGGTAACAAGACCGACGAACGGGGTGATGTCGTCCGAGTCTATCTTGCCCGAACCGTCGCAATCCCCGACGATGTTCGGATCCATGCCATATTGCACTATGTAAGCGTTCGGGTCCGTCAAGGCCAGCACGAACGGATTGATGTCATCGCTGTCAACCTTTCCGCTGCCGTCCATATCGCCGACCGGTATGCCGATATAAAGGTTGTCCATGAAGTCAAAGTATAGGTCGCCCCGCACATCCGAAACGGACGAGGTAAAGACGACGTACGCGGTGTTCGCATCCACCGACAGCCCCAGGTACTCGCCCATCCAAGGTTCGCCCATTCCCCGCAGTGGCGTGAGGAAGCTTTGGTCGTTTATTTGAACATTCGTAGAGAAAGTGTTGCCATCGTCGGTCGTTTTGGCAAGGTAGACGTCCCAGTAGAGGTCTCCTGCGGGTGCGTCGGCAACGTCGTTTCGGCGGTCATACCAGGCGATGTCGACGGTTCCGTCCAGCTTAACGTCGACCCAGGGCAGAATCTGGTCATTCTGCGTCAGATCGTCGTTGACCCGCTCAGCCTGGCCCCATGTGTTCCCGCCGTCCGTGGATTTGATGAAGAAGATATCTGCTTCGTCGGGACCGTTACCCACGTCGGTTATGTCCGGATCTGCCGCATAGACGATGTAGAGGATATTGGCGTCGGTGGGCGAGGTAGCCAGCACCGGGGCGCCCTTGGCCCGGGCGTCCATGTTTCCGTCATTGCCGGTCACGTTCAGGGGCGGTAGGTCGATTTGCTTGACGAAAGTGTCCGTCCCCCACGTAATGCCGCCGTCGGTTGACTTATCGAGATATATATTCCCCTTGCCTCCTGTCGTGACATCATAATCCAGCCACGAAACATACACCGCTCCGTCCTGCGCCACGGCCGGCACGGGCATGTTGCCCAAGTTCAAGTTCGCGTCGTTGATTCGCTGGGCCGGAGTGAACGCCGCGCCCAAGCTGTTCGAACAAGAGACGTAGAGGTCACTATATGGGAAGTTCGGATCGTTTCCCCGGTCCTTGATCCAGGCAACGTATACGTTATCGAGATACGGGCTGCCGCCGTACGTGTCGGTCGTGATCTGGCAACGGTCATTCAGCCGAAAGTTCGGATCGGGCGCTCCCACAGCAGGTGGATCAACAGCAAGCGCAACCGGCGGCGACCAGGTAACTCCGCCATCGGCGGATGTGTGCACGAACATGCCGCTCCATCCAAATGCATCCCAGGCAATGTGGCCGATGTAAGCGTTGCCCTGCGTGTCTGCGGTGGCCGTCGGATCGAAGACGTTCATCATCCACACGCCGGTATTCGGATTCGTGGGAAACTGTAGCTGGCCGGGGCTCCAGCTCGTTCCCCCGTCCGGGCTGTAGCTGTAACCCAAGCCCACGTTTGGTGCGAAGTCGTTGTAGGCGGCAAGCAGGATATCCCGCTTGTTTGGTTGCTTGTTCGGGACAAGCGTTAGGGAAATCTCGTTCTGGACTATGGCGTGGTTCGGATCAGGATCGACTGGGACGTCCGTCCCGGCTAAGCCCACCCCCGAAAGAACGCACATTGCAGCAATAATGCAGCATAATTGTGGCCAAAAGGTTCGCATGGTTACCGACCTCCTTTTCCGCCCTCTGTGCGCCGACGTCATTGCCGTTGGAAAGTGAAAAGCGCCCCGATCTGCATTAACGATATGAACAAAAACCGATAGTGCTACTTACGTTCGCACGACCGGCCGCAGCGGAACGCTAGGGGCACATTGGCTTTGCTACCATTTTACCACTGGATCTCCTTCTGTCAATCGTCCAAACGCCCAACAAGTTCCCCAGAGGCTGTGGTTAGCGGAGCGAAAAAGGCTTCTTTGCCAACTCGACATGCGAGTGGACTTGTCCATGGCAAGCGGGCTAAGAGCCCCTAACAGAGAGACTTATGCGATGATACCGATGTAGCCAAAGTCATGAATGCACAAGGAGGTGCAATCATGGCGACACCTGTATTGGACGACGAACTGTGGGAACTGATCGAGCCGCTCTTGCCACGGCCAAAGCCACGCCGGTTCCGATACTCCGGGCGAAAGCCAGTTCCGAACCGCGCGGCCCTGACAGGTATCTTGTTTGTCCTCAAAACAGGCGTCCCTTGGGAGTATCTTCCCAAAGAGATGGGCTGCGGTTCCGGGATGAGCTGCTGGCGTCGCCTGCGAGACTGGCAGGCGGCCGGGGTCTGGGAGAAGATCCATCGCGTGTTGGTGGACCGCCTGCGAAAAGCCGACGAGATCGACTTTTCACGTGTGGTCGTCGACAGCGGCAGCGTGCGTGCGGTCGGGGGGGGGGCGAGAAAACCGGTCCCAGCCCCGTAGATCGGAGAAAAAACGGCTCCAAGCATCATGTCGTGACCGACGCCAACGGCATTCCGCTGGCGACGAAGCTGACGAGGGCCAACGGGAATGAACGGTAGCCAGCGGTACTCAGCCGGTATGGGCGGCGTATCAGGTTCATATCACGTTCCCTGTTCGGCTTTTCCCTCCTCCATAAGTTCGCCCGGCGATTCGCACTTGAGAAGGACTTCGGGTAGGCTGACGTGACTCTATCGAGCAACGGCGCCTCATTTCGCAACTCGCTGGCATGTCTTGAGGAATACCCTATCCCTGCGTTTACATTTCTTTTACTTGACTCAAGAATCAGACCAGCCCAGGATACGAGCCACAGCCGTTCTTGGGGTCCTTGGGGTCTGTGTCTGACGTGAATCTCTATGAGCTGCGCCTGGGTGTCGGGCGTTTTGCCTGGCAGCGAACAGCTGCCCTTGCCCCAGGCCAACTGGCCGGAAAGGAGGTGATGTCTGGAGATAAGAGCACTGTCATTGCTATGTACGAACGATTCACCAGTAATTCGAGGGCCTTGGCGGCAGGATTCGACCGCCAAGATAGGGCAGGCGGCCGAACTGCCAAGAGCGGCCGTCCAATCAAGACTACTCAATTAGT
>CAYYOX010000684.1:0-4015 GCA_964473065.1 uncultured Planctomycetaceae bacterium
CATTTTCAGCGCCGATTTCCCCCCGCCCCCGGTCCGTTTTGAACGCCTATCTCCAATTATACAAACCTGAACTCGTTTCCATCATCCAGGGTGCCGCACGGTGACATGAAGGGATGATAGGGGTTTTAGTCAACCCTGAGTCTGGCCCAACGAGACGCTGCTGTCAATCATTGGGCTCAGATGCAGCCAGGAGCGGCACTCGCCGGAGGAAATTGTGCGGACACTTCGAGAAGTGCCCGGCACGATCACCTCAATCCAACGCATCTCTTCGCGGTGATCTCTCGATCCATCGCGCCCCTCATTGGAAGGGCCTGGGTTTTTGGCGCTTGAAAACTTTTTGCGGTAGATAGATATACTCGCCGCCGCCGCTGGGCATGGAAAACCTGATGTCGCTGTGTGCAGCGTGCCACGGAGTGAAGACTGCCCGGTCCAGTAGTGGAGGATGAGTGTTCCCTTGCATGCTCCCTTGCATGGTCAAATCCCTTGCATGGTCAGAATGCGTCTACCGCAACGTCCCTGCGTCGAACGTCCGGCTGATCACGAGTTCGCGAGCCAATTCGGCAGACCGCTCTTCTAGCCTGTCCACGCGATCCAGTACGCCGCGCATGTCGTCGAGCTCTTTGGCCATCCGATGCAGCGTGTCGAGGTAAGGACACGTCGTGCCACACCCGCCGCACGGACAGACCGGCTCGGGCGCTTTTGGTGTTCCGAACATAGTCATTTTCCTTGGGTGATAGGGATTCTCTGCCCTTGCATGCTCAAGTCTCTTGCATGCTCGAAATCAGCCGCCCGCTTTCCGCTTGCGTGATCGCTTGTGTCCCGCCCCGCCGCTGAGCCGTTCGATCTTGGCGAACTTGTCGCATTGGGCCTCGGTGATCGCCCAGTTGCGACCGATGCGTTGGCCGAGTCGGCCGGCCTGGCAGAATTGGCGGATGCGAGTCGGGCTGACTCCCAGCCGCGTGGCCGCTTCGACGCTGGTCAAGTAAACGGTAGCCATGACGGTACTCCTATTGTGGGACAAGCAAAAAGCGGGCAGGCCGCGCGGCGAACTGGAGAACGCCGCGCGGCACGAGTCGGTTTCCCAGCCGACCAGCCCGCAGGTTGTGATTGTAGGGAATTGTTGTGAGTGTGCAAGGGATCGCCTTGCATGCTCTTGCTCGTCGTCAAGTCTCTTGCATGGTCGTAGCGATCATCATCGCCGCGTTGACGCTCGTCCCTTCGCTGCGGAACGATCCGTCGGGCAGGTCGTGCCACTCGTCGGCCAGGGGTTTCAGGTGCGCCCGCTGTCGTGGTCCGTTGGCGCAGAGGGCTACCAGTCGGCCGCCGGGCTTCAGGTGCGTCAGGGCGTGCAATATGTGTTTGATGTCGCGGCCCTGCTTGAAGGGCGGATTCATAATCACGCCATCGAAAGGCCCGCCCAGATCGTCGGGCGTCATCCCGTGGAAATCTCCTTGCTTCAAGGTCGCTTCGTCGTCGTCGGCTGTCAGGTCGTATAACTCCCTGCAACAGTCGGCCGCGATCTCGGCCAGGACCAGCGGGCCAGCGTGCCCGGCCTGACGTGTTGCGCGGTAAAGGCGACCGAGGCCGGCGGACGGCTCCAGAATCCTTGCATCCTCCACCACGCCTTGCATGAGGCAAGCGGCCATCCGTGCCGCGAGCGCGGTGGGGGTCTGGAAGAGGTTGAACGCCGAGACGACGCGCGGCTTGGCCGACGGATCGGCCAGGGCCGCGAACCGGCCCCGCTCGGCGGCCATCGTCTCGCCGGCCGCCTCGTTCTGCTCGCGTAGGTGTAACAGGCGTAGAATTCCGGGTTTCATCGTGTCACCTCGTGCGGTTGAAGGAATTGTTACCCAGACGCCCCATGCTGGGGCGTTTCGCGTGAGTTTCACACGCTCGTCAGTGGGCTACGGGTTCGGCTTGCCGGGCAATCTCGGCCCCGGCCTTCGTCCATTCGCGTTGTGTCATCGAGGAAATGCAGATCCATCCCACATATTCCGCGTCGGCTATGATCTGCTGTAGGTCGTCATCGAGAAAATCTTGCCGCATGCCCTTTTGGATGCGATCGAGCTGCGGCAACAGGTCGGCCACCTTGGGCATTCGATCCCGTATGGCCTCGATAGTATCCCACGGCAGGGGCTTTTGCGGTTTGTCGGTGATGACGACTACGCAATCGGCGGACTGGAACGACTGGCCACGGCTGCCGCTGCGAACCTTAAACACGGCCTCGCGTCCCTTCTGGCCTCGGTCCCAGCCACCGCAAAAGCGGTCCAGGCTCTTGCACTGCTCGGACATGGTGACCGTTTCGCAGATCCCGTGACCCTTCGACCGGGCAGAATACTTGGCTTGCGTCATCTCCCAGACCTCGGACGGTTCGCGGGCGTTAGCGTTCCACATTGCTTGCAGCGCCCTTGCATCCTCTAACGTCGGGTTGAGGAGTTTCGGCTTGCCTGCGTTGGTCGTCTTCGCCTTGGCTTTCTTCGCCTTCTGGTCGGCCGCGAACGACTCGCGCTCTTCATCGGTTGGCGGGCGGTAGGCGTTCTCCCCCAGGCGGGAAACGTCGAGCTTGCGGGGCTTGGGTGTGTTGTCGCTCAAGAAGCGGTCGGTGCCCAGGACCAAAACCGACGTGACACGCTTAGTGGCGGGCGACTTGTTGACCCGAAGAACCTGGACCCACTCGCCGATGCCCATAAACTGCTGGGATCGCCGGTCGGGGTGAATCCAGCCGCCCGGCTCGATCTCGACTTCGGCGACCGTGCCGCCCTCGTTGTCGAGCATGGCCCGCTCGTAGGTCAGCCGCAGCCGGTAGTGATCCGACCAGCGGTACAGGCGGCTGACGTATTTGGCGACGGGCTGGCCATCGAGTCCCTCAGCCTCGGCAATCTCTTTCGCACGGGCCGCAAAGGGTTCGGCCAGGCCACGGCGCGGCAAGCTAAGCGGCTGGCAGCGTGAGCCGAACGGATGGCTATCAAGCTGATCCTCGAATAGCTCGTTGCCCTCGTTGGTGGTCGTAAAGATCCAAGTGACTGTATCGGGGGCGTTTTCGGTCAAGCCGAGTAGGCGTTCGATCTGGTCACGGCGCAGGCCGTGGGCCTCGTTCACGATGTAGCATTCGCGACCCATGGCCACGTATCTGTAGCTGTCGCGGATTCGCTCAAGGTCGGCGGAGGATACTTGCCTGGGTGTATCAAATTCGGTAATGGCGTAATCGTCGGCAACCTCGGCAGCGAGGATACGGGCGACGGTGGTTTTACCCGTGCCGCTGGCTCCGGTAATCCAGTAGGTGCGACCGGAGAGGCCGCGCTTGCGTAGCGTGTCGATCTTCCGCGTGATTGCATCCAGGCCGATAAGGTCGGACCAAGAGGCCGGGCGGTACTGCTCGTGTAGTTGCATCGTATTGGCTCCAGTTTGGGGGAAGTATTGTTTCCTCGACTATCTCTAGTATATCTGTATCGGCAGACTCGACAAGAGGGATTCGGCCCGATCCGGCGATATATTCCCAAGTCGTGCCCAAACTCTAAGCACGTCAACGGGTTACGGTCGCGGATGTATTTTGTCGCGTGACGTGGCGTCGGCCTAGTCGGTGGGGCTGCCGGGTGTGCTATCGGTCTGGCTCGATGATCGTCGCTCGATGATCGTCGGCCAGTCGACCCCACTCGACGATCGTCGCTCGTTGTGCCGTCGTTCCTGCCCTATTTCCAGCCTATTCCGGCCCTATTCTCGACGTGCATGGTCAGTGGACAGAACCACATGTCAGTGTACGTACAGCAACCACGTCGTGGGGGTATGGGGGTGAATCGCTGTACACCGGGAATCTGGGAACCGCGTCCCAGGCGCGCACATTTTTGGGCGAGTTTTACGTAAGGGGGGGGTGGGTCAGGGCCGAAATCTGCCTTGTGCGTGTGCTTGGAATGCTTACAATTGAGGCAATCGGCCCTATTGCGAGGCCGATTCATCACGTGTCTAACGAGGCGTGCGCGAATATGGGTACAAGAGGTCCGGCGCCGAAGCGAAGTGG
>CAYYOX010000685.1:0-4014 GCA_964473065.1 uncultured Planctomycetaceae bacterium
GGTAGATGTCGGCATCGAACCCAAAGGACCCGTCGGTCTGGATCTTGTCGTGGGCCCCGCCGGCAATGTCGATGTTCAGCGTGGCCGCCATGTCGAACTCGATAGAGCCGAAGACGGTTGCCGTGCCCAGGCTGTTGCCGACGTTGGCCTGACCGCCAACGACCAGATTGCAGGCGATTCCGGCATCGCCGGGAATGGCCGCGTCGGGATACTGCCCCAACAGGGCCCCGTTGCCGAGGTTCAGATCGGCCACGCTCAGTCCGGCCGTGTGGTCAAATATCAGGTTCACGCCGTCGATCACCGTCAGGTTGCCGAACAGCGCGTCGACGGCGGAGTCGGGGGCAAGGGTCGTATCGGCGGTGACCGTAAGACTGATGCCGGGCGCCTGTATGACGCCGGCGCCGAATCCGTACAGCCCGCCGATCCCGAAGGCGTCCAGTGCTCGGTTGTAGATGTACACCTCGTCGACCACGTCGGAGAATTGCTGGAAGCCAGGCGAGAGATTGTTCCCGACGGCCGTGATGTCGGTGGTCGAACCGGTGTTGCTGGTCCCGACGAAGTCGCCGTCGACGTAGAAATCGACCGTGTTGGTATGGCTGACAGCCGCGACGTGATGCCACGTCTCGTTGTCCAAGGTGCTCATATCGAAACCGCTGGGGAAGAATCCGGTAACCGAATTGAATACGCCAAGGTTACCGGACGGGTCCGTGAGGATCTGGTGGTCGCCGTCCGTGCCTCTGAACAACGTCCGATACGCGCCGGAGTTGACCAATCCCACATACCATGCGGCGGCGGTCCACTCGTCGCCGATATCCACCAACGGGGTAGCATGCATCACGCTCTCGGCGCCCAAGTAGCTCAGCGAGCCGTCGGCGCCGCCCAGCTTGCCGGCCGGATTCCACACCACGTTGAATAGCGTACCGTTGTGCCCGTTGCCGCTGTCGTCATTACCCGGGTTCTCCTCGTCGCCGAACGAGTAGTAGGCTTCCATTCCCTCCGGAATTCCCCCGGGGCCAGTGACGGTTACGGTTCCGCCGCTCAGCACGACGTTGGCGCCCGTTTCCGGCGTCTGGGCCGACAGGTCCGAGCCGCTGACCACCATGGGGGCGCCCAGCGGATCTACTGTGAACTCCGTCTGACCAAGCCGCACTCGCTGATTGACCACGATCTGATTGGCCCCGGTGGTGGCCGTTGCTCCGACGTCGATCTGCAAGGCATCGACGGTCAGGTCGCCGCCCTCGGTGCTGAGTTGCCCTGCGGTGGCCGTCAGGGCGCCGATGTCGCCTCCGCCGCTGAGCGTCAGGCTGCCTTCGCCCGTGGTCAGGCTGCCGGAACCGGTCAGTTGACTCTCTACATGGAGGCTGTAGCCGGCCTGCGATTGCAGGGTCAATCCGGCATCGACGACCAGATCGTCCGCCGCGTTCAGCGTAACCGGCACGTCCGCGGTCCCCGTGTTGGCCGGTCCGGCGGTGATCGTACTATTGGCGGTTACGGTAATCGAGTTGTCAAAGGCAATGGGCGTGCTGGAGACGGCGCCGGCCAGGACCAGCTCGCCGCCGCTGAGGTTGATCGACGCCTGATCGAAGGGATTCGATCCGTGTACGCCAACCAACGAGCCCTGCTGGACGTCGAACGTCACGTTGTCGGGCAGCGAGCCGCTGGCCGAGGTGAGGACCAACTCACCCGAACCGCCCTTGACGATCGTCACCGGCGTGAGGGCTTCTACGGTAACCGGGCCGAGTTCCAGAGACGACTGGTTAGCGACGCCCACCAGGCTTGCTCCGGAGGAAATCGTAGTGCTGACGAATTGGACTCCGTCCGGCGCTCCCTCGACGGTCAACACGCCGTTATCGAGGATCAATCCTCTGAAGCCCGCGCTGCCCACGCCCACGCTGAGCGTGGAATCGTCGGTGACGGTAATATCCGTGTCGGGGAAGTGCAGCGGCGGGTTGGCCAGCAGATCTCCGTAATCGCCGGCGATGCCCGCGTCGTACAACAGCCCGATTTCACTCGCGCCGAGTTGGCGATTGAAGATGAACGTCTCGTCCAACATGTCGGCGAATTGCTGACCGGCATATATACTGTTGCCGATGTACGTGATGTCGGTGGTCGAACCGCTGTTGCTGGTCCCGACGTACGCCCCGTCGACATAGAAATCGATGCTGCCGGCGTCGCCGATGGCCGCGATGTGGTGCCAGGCCGCGGGATCCAAAGTGGTCATGTCAAACCCCGCGGGGCGGAAGCCTAGCGTCTGGTCGTAAAACCCGAGGGCGCCGGTGGCGTCGACTAGGACCTGATGATCGTCAACGGGCTGGGATCCCCTGGCGATGGTCATCCAGACGTCCGCCACCAGTCCCTGATACCAACTGGCGAAGGTCCACTGGGTATCGATATCCACGGGCGTGGAGGCGCGCAACACGCTGGAGGCGTCGGCATAGGCCGCCCCGCCGCCGATCTTGCCGCCTGCATCCCAGGTGACGGTGGTTAGCACGCCGTCGTGTCCTAAACCGCTATCGTCGCTGCCGACATCTCCGGAATCATCGTAGGAGTAGTAGGCCCCGATGCTGTTGAAGAAATCCTCGCCGGCGATCGCCACCGTGCCGCCGGCCATCTCCAGCGGAGAGCTGCCCAAGCCGCCCGTACCCAGCAGATCTAACGTACCGCCAGCGACCCGGATGTTGTTTCCCGCGAACGTGTCGGTTCCGCGAAGTTCCATGGTTCCTCCGGCCACTTCGATCGTGGCCGTGGCGTGCAGGTTCTGCGGTGCGGCCGAGACGGTCCAGGTGCCGGTTCCGACCTTGGCGATCGTCAGGTTGGCCACATTATTGGCATCGATGCCGTCCATATCCGCGGTGACGCCGTTCCAGAGCGTTGCGACCTGCGGATCGAAGCCGACCCGCTGGGCCCCAGCGGCGACGGTGGTGCTGGTGAAGGTCATGCCGCCCTCGCTGCCGGTCGTGATCAAGTCGCCGCCGTGCATGGTCAGCGGGCCGAAGTTGGTCGGCGAGCCGAGCCCCTGAATGGTTGAATCGTCGGTCACGGAGATCGCGTTGGCGGTCAGGTCCAACGGTGTGGGAATCACGTAGCTGCTTGCCAGACCGTACTTGCCGGCCAGGTAAAGCCCGGCCGAATTGCGCGCTTCCTCGGAGAGGCCCGCGTCGTAGATCAGGATCTCGGCCACGTCGCCCTTGGAGGGTTCAAGGGGTGTCGACCGGTAGCCACCCAACTGCAAGCGCCCGATGGGCAAGGTGGCAGCGCTGTTGGAGCCCATGAAATTGCCGTCCGAGTAGAACGTGGCGCCTGAACCGCTACCGGAGGCTTCGTACAGATCCGGCAGCGTATCGGCCGCCACGCCTGCGGCCGGGATGAAACCTCCGGCGTACATGATGTCCTCGGTGTAATAGTACCCCAACAGCCAGTTCTGATCGTAGGAACTGATCAGGCGGGCGTTTTGCGTGCCTTCCAGGTTAGCAACGGCGAAGATCGTGTAGGGGGTTCCAAACGACGTCTCGGTGGCGATCGTATCATTTCCGTCGAACCGCACCACCGGCAGACCGCCTATGGTGTCCGGGCCGCCAGCCTGATAGGTTGGCTGATTGTCGGCGAACAATTGCAGTGCATGATTGCCCAAGCCGGAACTGTCGTCCCATTGATCGATCAAGGCGCCGTCGGCGGCCACGATATCACCGGCATCCAGATGCAACACGAGATTGTCGGTTGGCATCGGCGCCGAGTCGCCGGGCGTCAATTTGGCCAGCAGCGTGCCGCCGCGCAGTTCAATGGCCGAGGTCCCGACGGCCTCGTTGCCTTGCAGGTCCAGTGTGCCCGCGGAGACGATAATCGGGCGTCCTTGCAACGTGTTGACGCCCCGCAGTTCCATGACGCCGCCGGCAACCTCAATACTGCCGCGGTCGATGTTCGCAGGCGGGGCATCCCAGACCCTAGTGCCCGACTCCAACTTAGCGATGGTGACTGCGGCGCAGTTGGCTGCGATCGCCGACCAACCGTCCGGCC
>CAYYOX010000686.1:0-4009 GCA_964473065.1 uncultured Planctomycetaceae bacterium
TAGGATCGAAGCATCTTTTCAAGATCTAACTGGACTTTTGCAATAGTCCAGATCTAAGGTAAATCGGGCCAAAGAGAGGAGGCAGTTATGGACTCTCGACGGATTCTCGGCAACCGGGCGTCGCTTGCCCTGGTGTTGCTGACGATGCTTCTTATGCTACGCCCGCTGAGCCGGGCGGAGGATACCGACGCCCAGGCGACGCCCGAACCGGCCGCGGCGGAAGCGACCATTCGGCAAGCGTTGAACAAACCGATCTCGCTCGACCTGACGAACAGCCCGCTGGGCGACGCGATGAGCCAACTCGAAGAAGAGCTAGGTATCCTCATTCGCTTCGACCACCCAGGCCTTGACGATCTGGGCATCGGCGAAGAAGACACGGTCTCGTTGCAGGTCTCGAACATTTCGGCACGCACGGCCTTGGATCTGATATTGCGTCAGCTCGAGTTGGTGTGGACCATTCGCGATGAAGTGCTGCTGGTCACGATCGAGGCAGTAACGGAGAATCTTCAGCAAGTCAAGGTTTACGACGTAGCCGATCTACTCGAAAGCGCCGAGGAAGGTCTTGCCGGCCAGGAATATGTAGGGAGCCCCAGTGACTTGGACTCCTTGATCGCCTTGATCACTTGCACAATCGAACCGGACAGTTGGGACGATGTCGGCGGATCGGGTTCGATTCATGAGTTGGAACTGGCCGGCGTCAAAGCACTGATCGTTAACCACACTCCGGACATACATGAGCAAACAACTCGACTGCTGAACGACTTGCGCGCCGGCGACGATTCCGCGACGCCCCTGTCGGAGAAATCGATCCGGCTGGCCTTGGAAAAGACGGTGGAAGTGAAATGCACGAAGACGCCGCTGCACGAGGCCGTTCAGTCGCTGGAGGATCAGGTTGGAGTCGAACTCGTACTGGACCTCAAGGCATTGGGAGACGTGGGCATCGAGGCCCGTACGCCCCTGTCCTACAACATTGCCGGTGTGAAGTTGCGGTCGGCATTGGACCTGATGCTTCGAGAACTCAATCTGACGTGGGCCATCTTCCGCGATGTCCTCTTGATCACCTCGCCGGATGCGAATGACGTTCTCATACGGACGAAAGTGTACGACGTCGCCGACTTGCCGAGCTTTCAGAGCAAGAAGGGCGCCGGAGTGGTCGATTACGATTCGCTCATCGAAGCCATCACTTCTTCCGTCGGACATGGCAGGTGGGATGGCGTTGGCGGGCCGGGTTCGATTCGTGCGTACGATGGGACTGGCATCCAGGTGCTGGTGGTTTCGCAGACCTATGACCTCCACGAGCAAATCGCCTCTTTGCTGGCCGACATTCGCGAAATCCGCGGGCCGTGGGCCACGGAGGAAGCAATTCCGAATCTCCCGCCGCCGCCCAAACCGATATCACAAGGCAACGTGTCTTACGGGCTTTGGAGAAGCCCTGATGGAAAGTTGGTCTGCTCGGGACCTGTGCCGAGGAAGTCATCGTCGGCGCCGCTTCAGCCCGACCCGCAACGCGATGCGGTGGTGCAAAGCAATAATCGGTTTGCCCTGGACCTTTATGCCCACTTGCGAAAGCAGACGCAGGGCAATTTGATGTTCTCGCCGTGCAGCCTTTCGACCGCCTTAGCGATGACTTACCAAGGCGCACGCGGCGAAACGTCTAAGCAGATGGCCAAGACGCTGCACATCACGCTAGAGAAGCACGAACTGGGCCCGGCCACGCGCTCCTTGTTGGCGCCCTTGGCCAGATTCGGTGCCAACCGGTGCGAGTTGCGCATCGCCAACCGCCTCTGGGGGCAGCGGGACTACGGCTTCCTGAACGAGTTTCTCGTGACAACCCGGGCGAACTATGGGGCGGAGCTTCAGGAGATCGATTTCCGTCAGCCCGAGTCGGCCCGGCAAATGATCAATGCCTGGATCGAGGGACAAACCAACGGAAGGATCACGGATCTGGTCGGCCCAGGCGTGTTCGATGAAGGCGTACGCCTGGTTCTGACCAACGCCATCTATTTCAATGCCGACTGGGCACGACCCTTTCGGGCCACGGCAACGCATCCGAAGCCGTTTCATTCGGCCGATCGAGAACGCGACGTGCCCATGATGTATCAACGCGAAGAGCTTCGATATGCGGCGACGGAACACGCGCAGATCCTCGAGAAGCCCTATGCGGCCGACAACCTCTCGATGGTGATCCTCCTGCCAAAGAACGAGCCGGACGCCCTGGACCGACTCGAAGCCGAGCTGACCGCCGAGAAGCTCGACGCATGGCTGAAATCGCTCTCCTCACAACAAGTCGAGCTGCACCTGCCGAAGTTCCAGTTCGACACCCACTTCTATTTGGCCGAAACGCTCGAGTCGCTGGGTATGCCCCTGGCGCTCCTCCCCGGAGCCGCCGATTTCTCGGGCATCAACGGCCGGAAGGATCTCTTCTTGTACGAAGTGATTCACAAAGCGCACATCGAGGTCCACGAGCAAGGCACGGTAGCCGCGGCAGCCACGGGCGGCGGCTTTTTCGGCGGAATGCCGGCAATCCCCGTCTTTCGGGCCGACCACCCGTTTGTGTTCCTGATTCGCGAGAATCGCACCGGCTGCATCCTATTTCTCGGCCGAGTAACCGATCCGCCACGCGCCACACAGCCCGCCATGCGCGGCCGCGGAATGTTCTAGAAGAACCGTCAGGGCAAACCCTGACCTACGGCGATGCCCTCAGTCGTTTCAGCCGAATGTCTTTGAACTGGACGGCCATGCCCTTGTCGTGGATCTGCAGGGCGATGGCGCCGTGGTTCAGTCGTCCGTGCTGGGCGTTGTCGGTGAACTCGGAGGCCGGTTTGCCGTTGATGAAGAATTGGAAGTGGTTTCCGCGGGCGATGATGCGGACATCGTTCCACTGGTGTCGGCGGATGTCCGGCAGCGTGATCGACCCGGGGATGGGGCTGCAGTGGGGTTTGCCTTGTTGGTCGATGACCAGGCGCGTTCCGCGGGGACAGGGAGGTTCCTTGCGATGGGCGAAATGGAAGTCCCAGGCACCGAGAATGTGCGGGCCGATGCCCACATGGCCCAGGTCGGCGTGATAGCCTTCGAAGGGCCGCTTGCCGGTCGGGTCCGCTTGGCTGCGGATTTCGACGCCCGTGTTGCCTTTGCCCGGCAGGCGATAACGCAGCTTGAGTTCGAAGTCGGTCAGATGCTCTTCCTCCCAGACGAGATAGCACAGTCGGTCGGCGCTGCCGTGCCCTACGATCGTTCCATCGCGAACAGTCCAATCCGACGCACCGTCTTCCGGCGCCGCGTGCCAGCCGTCGAGCGTGCGGCCGTCGAAGAGGGAGACGAAGCCGTCGTCTCCGGACGGTTCGGCGCGTTTCGACTGCTGCTGACCGTATATCGCCGGCACATAGAAACCGACCACGCTCAGAAACACAAGAATCGCAGCCGTTGGCCGTCCTCTAACACTACTTGCTCTGCCGCGTCTCATAGTGCCTCCGCATCGCTTCGATGTCCAGCCGCGTGTTGGTTCTCCGGTTCCACCACTCGTGTGCGCGCCCGGGATCGTGCTTGGGATTCTCGGTCGGCATTCGGGCGCCGACTCGCTTGCGCCAGGCGGCCAACTGCTGCTGCAATTGCCTGGCCCGTTGCGGCTTCGCGGCGGCAAGGTTCTCTGTTTCGCCGAGGTCGTCCTTGAGATTGTACAGTTCCAGCGAGCCGTCGTCGAGGAACTCGATCAGCTTCCAGTCGCCGGCACGAATCGCGCTGGCCGGTCGCGAGTGGTGATAGTGCGGGTAGTGGAAATAGATCGCGCGGCGGTCGAGCGTCGCCGCGGGATCTTCGAGCAACGGGACCATACTCGACCCGTCGATCGGTTGCTCGGGGAGCTTCGCCGACGACATTTGGCAAAACGTGGGCAGCAGGTCGGCCGTGGTTGACGGTTCGTTGAAGACACTTCCCGGCCGCACCACACCCAGCCAGCGCACGATCATCGGAACGCGACTGCCGCCTTCGCGCATCGCCCCTAAAGCGTGGG
>CAYYOX010000687.1:0-3382 GCA_964473065.1 uncultured Planctomycetaceae bacterium
CTCAAGACGGCTGGCCGAGCTGCTCGACGGGGAAATCACCGTGCAGAGCGACCCCGACCAAGGAAGCACCTTTACACTGACCATCGACCCGGGATACCTGGAAGATGGATCGATGCTCTCGTCGCTTCCCGACTCCTCTTCAGAGGAAAATTACCCCGCCGAGGCCAACCCGCCGCCGAGTCTGAAAGGCCGGATCCTGCTGGCCGAAGACGGGCAGGACGTCCAACGGCTGGTCGGCACGATCCTGCGCGGCGCGGATTTGGAAGTCGATCTGGCCGACAACGGGCAGGTTGCTTGCGAAAAGGTCGTCGTTTCGTTGGCCCAAGGAGAACCATACGACCTGATCCTGATGGACATCCAAATGCCGGTCATGGACGGCCTGAAGGCCACGCGCCGTTTGCGTCGAGCCGGTTGGAAAGGCCCCGTCGTCGCACTGACCGCGCACGCCGCCCCCACTAACCGCCAAGAATGCCTGGCCGCCGGATGCGACGACTATCTCACCAAGCCCATCACATCGAGGGCGTTCCTCAAGACTGTAGCACGCCACTTGGGGCAACAATTGCCCTCGAACGCCCTAGACCGCCCGGACAGCCCGACGACCAAATCACCCGGGCTGATGGATAGCCCCTTCATCAGTCATGAGGAGAAAGCCGAGTTGCTGGCCCAATTCGTCGCCGAGCTTCCCCGTCGGATGACCCGAATGAAAGAGGCCTCGACGACCGGCGATCTGGCGACCCTTCAACACTCGGCCCATCAACTAAAAGGCAGCGCCGCCGTTTACGGGCTGACGGAAGTTTCCGAAACGGCCCGCCGCATCGAACAACAGGCCGACGAAAAGGCCGATCCCGAAACACTTCGGGCCACGCTCGACGAGTTGCTTCAGCGATGCCAAGAGCAGCTTGCGTGACCGGCGACCTACAGTAAGGACAAGGACAGCAGAAAGGCTTCCGATCCGACGGCCGTAATCAGGATCGTCGGAGAGATTCGCACCAGCACCGGGCTATTGGCACCACAGAACCAGCACACTCTCCCCAGTAGATTCCCCGGCTTCCCGCACTCGCGGCACCTCGACGACTCTCGCTTAGCATGGCTCAGCCATATTCTGAAATGAGACAGACCGCGTTGAAAGCTTGGATGCCAGCGAGAACTCATACCTCGGAACCTTGTGCTGTTTGAAAAGAAAAGTAGGGTGGGTCGAGGAACGAAGACCCACGCGAGGAAATCCAAATGACTAAATCCGAATGACGAATTACTGAGATTTGGTTCTCCAATTCGTCATTCGTGCTTCGTCATTCTACTACGAACCCCCCCAAATCACGAAATGCTATTCTTCCCATCAAGTCTACCTTATTCCATCCAAGGGTCAAGTCGCATTCCCGACAGGCACCTGCTATACTGACGGCTCTTGCCAACTCGGCAACCGCACAAAACAAAGGACATCACCATGAAACACGCTTCCTACGCAGTCGTCCTCGCGATCGCGATTCACTCGGTCGGCTCTTTGGCGGCCGACATCGAGGAAATACTCAAGCAGCCGATCATCGGGCCCGTTCTGACGGCTACCGAGACCCAGGCCTTCTGCGAGTCGCGTATCGTCCGCATGACGCCGTGCAAGTCGGCCGAAGCGTGGCAGGCCGAGTCGCAAAGACTACGCACGGCCGTGCTGGAAGAAATCGTCTACCGCGGCACGCCCGCCGATTGGCGCAAGCCGAAGACGACCGTCCAGTGGCTCGACACAATCGAAGGCGGGCCCGGCTATCGCATCGAGAAGTTCCGCTACGAGGTCTTGCCCGGGCTGTGGACCGCCGGGCTGCTCTACGTGCCCGACCAACTCTCCGGCAAAGTACCCGTGGTGCTGAACGTCAACGGCCACTCGCCCCAGGGCAAGGCCTACGTGCCTAAGCAGATCC
The DNA here is from genome assembly GCA_964473065.1 of uncultured Planctomycetaceae bacterium. Taxonomy (GTDB): domain Bacteria; phylum Planctomycetota; class Planctomycetia; order Pirellulales; family Thermoguttaceae; genus CAYYOX01. The sequence goes on from CAYYOX010000687.1 coordinate 1,911, forward strand.
GCTGCATCAATCAGGCCAAACGGGGAATGCTGGCGATGAACCTGGAGTGGATCGGCATGGGCCAGTTGCGCACGCCCGGCTTCGACCACTTCCGCATGAATCAACTCGACCTGTGCGGCCAAAGCGGTCTGGCGCCGTTCTATCTCTGCCTGAAACGAGGCCTCGACATCCTGCTGAGCCATCCCCATGCCGACTTGCAACGCGTCGGCGTCACGGGACTTTCCGGCGGCGGGTGGCAAACGATCATGATCAGTTCGCTCGACGAGCGTGTGACCCTCTGCAATCCGGTGGCCGGCTATTCCAGCCTGCTGACGAGAACCCGACATCACAAAGATATCGGCGACTCGGAACAAATCCCCAACGATCTGGCCACGATTGCCGACTACACCCACCTGACGGCCATGCTCGCGCCAAGACCCTTGTTGCTGACTTACAACTCGAGGGACGATTGTTGCTTCGAGTCGGGCTATGCCTTGCAGCCGATGCTCGACGCCGCCGAGCCGATCTTCGAGCTCTTCAAAGCGAAGGATGCCTTGCGATGGCACATCAACGACGACCCGGGTACGCACAACTACGGCCAAGACAACCGTCAGGCCTCGTATCGCTTCCTTGGCAAGTTCTTCTTCAGTGACTTGAAGGATTACGATCCGAAGGAAATCCCCTGCCAGCAGGAGATCAAGACGGCCAACGAACTGTTCGTCGAATTGCCGGCCGAAAACCACGATTTCCACACCTTGGCCCTGGCCGCAAGCGAACAACTCCCCCAAGGACCGCCGCCACCGAACGACCCGGCCGCCGCGACCGCGTGGCGGCGCGAGCGACTGCCCGTACTGCGAAAAATAGTCCGAGCCAGGGACTATCGCGTCACGGCCGTCAAGTCGGGCGCCCGACAGCAAGACGACATCCGAGCGACTTCCTGGCGCTTGAAGATGGAAGGCCCCTGGACCATCCCGGCCGTTGAACTGGTGCAAGGTGATCCCCGGAAAACGGCGATTCTCGTGGCCGACAAAGGTCGAGCAAGCGCCGCGGCCGATGCCCTGCGATTGCTTCAGGCCGGCTATCGAGTGATCGCCGTCGATCCGATCAATCTGGGCGAATGTGCCAGTGCCGGGCCCTACGACATGATGATCGCCTGCGTGGGCGAACGATTGCTTGGACTTCAGGCAAGCCAATTAAGCGCGATCGCCCGCTGGGCCGCCGACCGTCACAAAACGGGCACGGTCACGCTGGTCGCCCAGGGACCGCGCAGTTCGGTCGCCGTGCTGGTGGCTGCTGCGTTGGAGCCGAAAGCCATCGGGCAAGTCGAACTTCACGATTCGCCGACCAGCTTGAAGCACGTCATCCAGCAGAACTGGACACTGCGTCAGGCCCCCGAGCTATTCTGCTTCGGCCTGCTGAAGGAGTTCGACATCGCCCATCTGGCCGCCATGGCCCAGGAGAACTGCAAAGTCGGTTTTGTGGAGTGGAAAAAG
>CAYYOX010000687.1:3392-4003 GCA_964473065.1 uncultured Planctomycetaceae bacterium
ATCGATGCAATCCGGAAGGAGCCGTTCTCCGTGTCCTCCGTGTCTCCGTGGTGAGACGTGTCGTTGCCGTCCGTCGCGAACGGATCCCGCCCCAACGTCGCGTGACGCCTCAAGCCCACGTTGACCACGAGCCCGATGCCGATGAAGCACGAGATCATCGAGCTCCCCCCGTAGCTCACGAAGGGGAGCGTGACCCCCGTCGTCGGCAGGAGCCCCACCGCGACCCACATGTTCACGATGGCCTGGAAGGCGAGGAGCGAGGAAGCGATAAGTAGCGTTTGTGTAAAGCCGCCGCCAGTGGCGGCGGACTTCAACCAAAAGGAAAACCGCTAATGCCTATCACTCGAAGACAGTTCGTTCGTCGCTCGGCTGTGGCGGCGATTGCCATGCCGATGGTCGCGCCGCGTAGCGTGCTGGGGGCCAACGACGAGATCCGCATCGGCGTGATCGGCCTGGGAAACCGCGGCGCCGGTTCCCACGTGCCGGCGATGGAAGCTCAGTCGGGCGTGCGCGTCGCGGCCGTCTGCGACCCGGATCGGCAGCGGTTGGGGAAGTGTGCCGACGCGATCGAGTCGCGATACGAGCACAAGGTCCAGCGGTTCGGCGATCTG
>CAYYOX010000688.1:0-3996 GCA_964473065.1 uncultured Planctomycetaceae bacterium
TTTGGGAGAGGGGCCGGGGGTGAGGGCATAGAGTCTTGTAGTCAAAAAACAACGCATGCATGTCCGCGTGGGTCTTCGCTGCTCGACCCACCCTACATTTCGCATCAGCTTGTGGTCCAACTGCGATAAACCCAAAGTGGGCTGCACGAACATGTGGTGGTTTGATTAAAAACCAATACGTGCTGGGGCAGCGGCTCTGCTGTGGCGCTTTGTCGGCCACAACCACCCACCCGGAACAACATGGGTATGCGGCCCGGACGGACCAATTACATGCGGGGCCGGTCCGGTCGCAAAGTCGTTTTCGCAGCTTGCTCTTTCCTGCGAGTTGCCTTACTGAACTTCCGGTGAATGTCCCATCCCAACGCTAATTCGTCCATCGCTACCTCCCGGGGAAAACAGATGATCGTTGACAAAACACCAAGTTTAACCTCGGCGAGGTAGCGTTTCATCCCATTACATATTCCAAGATCGTGCAAGGTTGTTTAGATCAGCGGTGCCGGGCCCCCCGTAGTGCCCGAGAGTTCGAGATGCCAGTTTCTACCGCTACCTTCTTGACACTCGTTGCCCGATACGCTCTTCTTTTCGTGGGGATGGTCTCCTGAAATCCAACTAAATGCCTCTGACGAAAGGTTAACCTTAGATGAGCGACATCCAAATCGGATTGAACTTGGAATTCTACCGCAGTTCGGAAAAGTCGTTTCACGAAGGCATCAAGACGGCGGCCAAGCTGGGCTATAAGTATGTCGAGCCGTGCGTGGCGCCGGGCTATGACCTGCTGGCCCTGGGGGGATACTATCACACCTTGTCGATGGAAGACGATCCGCTGGAAGTCAAAGAGTGGCTGGACGAACTGGGACTGCGGGCCTCGGCCGTCAGCGCCCACTCGCCGTTGATGCGGCCCGAGGTGTCCGTTCCCTATCTGACTCAGGCCATCCGCTATGCCAGCGATATCGGGGCCCCGGTCGTTACGACCGACGAAGGCATTAAGCCGGACTGGATGTCCGACGACGAGGCCTTTGAGATCATGCGGTACACGCTCCATCAGGTGATGCAAACGGCCGAGCGGTACGAGATTGCCGTGGGACTCGAACCGCACCAGCAGTACACGGTCCGCCAGGATACCTTCCTGCGAATCCTCGATCTGTCCGACAGCCCGTGCTGGAAAGTCAATTGGGACACCGGCAACATCTACCTCGGCGGTCAGGCCGACCCCTACGAAATGCTCGAGGCCGTGGCCGATCGTTTGTGCCACTTCCACGCCAAGGACATCAGCATCCAGCAGGGCGAATCGCTCCGCGGCGAAGTGACCGGCACGCCGGTCGGCTGTGCGTGCGGCGAAGGCGTGGTCGACTGGCCGCGGGTGATGGAGATCCTGCGAAAACACGACTTCCGAGGGGTCATCTGCGTCGAATGTGGAGAAGTGGACCAAGCCGAGCGGAGCCTGAAATTCTTGGAAGGGCTGATCTAGCAGCACCATCGGGGTATACGGGCAATCCACGATGGCTGTATTTCTTTCCCCACACGTTGCGTCCGCCGCTGATTGGAAGAAAAATCGCCCCCCGGGACCCTGCTCAGGCCTAGTCGCACGGACTGGGAACCGCTATGCTGGGTGACTTACGTATTTCCGCAACAGGTATTATTTGGGAGGGATCCATGTCTGATCCTGCAGAACTTTACGATGCAATTTTGACGGGGAATGCCAAGAAGGCAGAGGAAGTGGCTCAGGCCGCGATCGATGCAAAGGTCGATGCGCAAGAGTTGATCAAGAAGTACATGATCCCGGCCATGGATGAAGTCGGCAAGCGATTCGAGTGCAACGAGTATTTCGTACCCGAGCTGCTGATTGCCGCCCGTGCCATGAAGACGGCCCTCGTGCTGTTGACTCCGCTACTGGTCGCAGCCGGCGCCGAGCCGGTCGGTCGAGTCGTGATCGGTACGGTCCAAGGCGACTTGCACGACATCGGCAAGAACCTGGTCGGCTCGATGCTCGAGGGCGGCGGATTCGAGGTCGTCGACCTGGGTGTCGACGTGACGCCGGAGAAGTTCGTCGAAGCGGCCAAGGAAAAGAGTGGCTCGATCGTGGCCCTGTCCGCACTGCTGACCACCACCATGACCACGATGCAGAAGGTCATCGAGGCGCTCAATGAAGCCGGTATCCGCGGGGAGACCAAGGTCATGATCGGCGGTGCTCCGATCACGCAGCAGTATGCTGACGAAATTGGCGCCGACGGTTACAGCGACAACGCCAGCTCGGCCGTCGCCGTGGCACGTGAACTCGCCTAGGCCCTGATCGTAAGATCGTCCCAGGCGAATACTATCCGGACTATCATGCCGCGTCCGGAACACGGTTGGTGTGCGCAGATGCGCTGCACCGCCATGTTCCCGGCGCGGTTTACTCATTCACGAACAGAGAGAACCATGGCAATTGAAGGACTGAATATCATTGGGGAGACGATCAACGACTCGGTCCCCTCGACCAAGAAACTGTTCGACGCCAACGACATCGACGGCCTGCTCGAACTGGCCAAGATGCAAGAAGAACGCGGCGCAGCCTACATCGACGTCAACGTCGGCCCCCGCTCGCCAGAGTTCATGGCCGATATGGTCAAAAAGGTCCAGCGTGTCACCGCCAAGCCGCTCTCGATCGATACGCCCGATCCCGAGATTGCCAAGGCCGGCCTGGAAGCCTACGACCTGGACCGTGCCGCCGGGCTCAAGCCGATTCTCAACTCGGTCACCTCGCTTCGGGCCGAGATGTTCGATCTAAGTGCCATTCAGCCCTTCAAGCCTATCCTCTTGGTCTCCGAGCACGTGGTCGACGGGAAATCGAAGCCCTGCCACACGGCCGAGGAGACGTACGAGGCGGCCAAGTATCTGGTCGGCCTGTTCCTCGAGAAGGTCGACGGCGCCACGAACGACGATTGCATCATCGATCCCGGCATCGCGCCGATCGGCAGCGATTCGGAAGGCAACATCCACCGGCTGATCGCGGCCTTGGGGATGATCCACGACGATCCGTTTTTCAAAGGCGTGCACGCCTCGGTCGGACTGAGCAACTTCACGGTCATGTTGCCGCCGAAACGGGCCGACGGGTCGCCGGTTAAAGGTGCACTGGAAAGCGCCTTCTTGACCAAGGCCATGCCGCTGGGACTCGATATGGTCATCGGCTCGGTCAAGCGAAACTACCGCACCCTCGACGCCGACCACCCGGCCATGGTCTGCCTGGAGGAATGCCTGAAGCTCGACGGGTTCGACGTCCTGATGCGGGTCCGCGAGTTCTACGCCTAAGGCGGTTCTCGATCATGGCAGCCCATCCGATATTGGTTCTGGGAACATCGAACCGCAAGAAGGGTCAGGAGATGACCCGGCTGCTGGCGCCGTTAGGGATCGAGCTGCGCACGCTGGGGGATTTCCCTCAGGCGATTGACGTGGTCGAGGACGGCCAGACGTTCGCCGAGAATGCGGCCAAGAAAGCCGTCCAGCAAGCCCGACATCTCGATCATTGGGTCCTGGCCGAAGACAGCGGGCTGATGGTCGACGCGCTGGGCGGCGAGCCGGGTATCTATTCGGCCCGATTCTCCGGACCCGAGGCCGACGACGAGTCGAACAACCGGCTGCTGCTCGAGCGGCTCGGCGAAATTTCGCTGGAGAAACGCACGGCCCGATACGTCTGCCACATGACGCTCTGCGACCCGATCGGCCAGATCCGGGCCGAGAGCGAGGCCTCGTGCCGCGGGCGGATCGCATTCGAGCTCCAAGGCACGCACGGGTTCGGCTATGACCCGTTGTTCGAGGTGGTCGAGTATCACCGCACGTTCGGCCAGCTCGAAGCGATCGTCAAGTCCCAACTAAGCCACCGCGCCCGAGCCGCCGCCCAACTAATCCCCCAACTCATCCCGCTTGCGGCTGAGTTTTTTTTAGAAGGCGATTCCAGTCGCCGATTTCGCGCAAAATGAGCAGTCCTCTAGACAAAGGGAAAATCGGCGACTGGAGTCG
>CAYYOX010000689.1:0-3995 GCA_964473065.1 uncultured Planctomycetaceae bacterium
CCTCTCTTGCCAGAAGGCAGGGAGGCGCTACCATAACATAACCTCTGATCTCACTTCACTCAAGCGAGGGTCACAATTGCAGACCGGCGGTCACAGACAGCCAACACCTGTAGCATCATACGTTGGGAATTCGACGCATCCGAGGAATTAGACGGCGGACGAGTTCCCGGCACAACCCTGCCACCCATCAGCGGCGGTGCCGTTTTTCGGTCGTTTTTCGAGGCGCGTCACAAAAGGCATGAGTAGATGGAACTGTCGCTGAGTCGCAAGGCGCAACGACGGCTTCAGCGACCCTAGTTTACGACGGTTCGCTGGAAGCAATTGTTGGGCTTGTTATGTGCATTGCCCCCGGCCGTTTTCTACTCGGCAGGAAGAATCTGGTACGCATAGACGCTCGCCCGATCCATGTGCAGTGTGGCCTTGACCGACTGCCCTTCAGGCCGTGGCGCCAGTACGTCGCCGTCACTCCAGGTCGCAGCGGCGTCAAAACTGCTGCCCGTGAGGGCAGTGGAGTTCTCTTCTGTTCTGCCAGGCACATCCTCAAGCGATATCCGGACCGAACCGCCCTGTTCGCATTCGTAGTTGAGCAAGAGGCGAGACGGCTCCCTGATGCCGTCCAGCTTAAGGGTGAGGGATCCTTTGGGGTCACTCCGAAACCCGAACAACCGCCACTTCGGCCAGCGAGCAACGCCGATACGACTAATGCCCTCGTCGATCACCGTCTGCATTCGTTTGTCGGCAATCTCTTTATCCTTGTGTATATACCAACCGTGAATGCGAGTGTACGCAGTGAAGTAGAGCCACTGCTCGTCTCCGACCGTGACCGGGCAGGAGGAGGTATATACGGTGCCTTGGCCAAAGCTGGGGTCCGCGTGGCTGATGAAATCGGGGCGACCGGGCACATGCTCCCAGGGATCTCCGCGTCCAGCCTGGTAGACCAAGGTCACGTCGTTTACTCCGTGCATCATGTCGGAGTGGCGGAACTGCCAGAGGAAGCCCACCGTACCCGAACCGGCAGGCAGCATACCCATGCCGTAGTAGTCGCCAGCGAGGTAGCCGCGGGAGACGGCGTCGGTATCGGCAAGTTCATCGGGCAGCAGCGCAGAATGGAACTCCGACCAACGGCCGTCTCGGAGTTCCGCGATCCCGATCGAACGGCGCGGGACACCGTTGATAGACGGATACGGTCTTACTTTCAGGGCGACGATGGCGCGCTTCTGTCCCGGATGGTAGATGCTGGTAATGACATCGTTGGACTTCCACTGCGGCACGAGTTGGTCATACTCCCACTTCAGGCCATCGGCCGAATGGGCCGTATAGTAGCCATAGCGGGCTTTGATGGACATCGTGGCACGATAGCGGGAGTCAGCTGGTGCATCCGGATCAATAAAGACCGTGAATGAATGACCGAAAATATCGATCAGGTTATTGTCCTTCCCCTTTCCCTTGTAGTCCACCAAACCCAGTTTGGGCTTCCGCCAAACCAACCCGTCGTCTGACTCAGCGTAACCGACCAAGCCGGAATTAGCACCGTTCTTCCAATCGCGAGGCCATGCCGAGTACCACATACGAAAGATCCCCTTGTCACGCAGGACCGTCCCGTAACACATTACGCCAGCCCCGTCGACGAACGAATCCGGCTCAAGGACCGACTCAGGGTGAATCGTCGGTTTTCGCTGGAAGAACTTGATATTGCCTGTTCGATTGGTAATCTCGGTTCGAGATTCGAATAGCAGTTCCATTGCAGAATTCTTCTTGTACGCTGCTTTTGGTACCGATGAGTCGGCAGCATGCAGAACGTTGGCAACGCCGACGATCAGTATGGTTAACAGTATTTGTCTGATGATGAGTCTCCCTTTCGCAGAGCCCAACTTCTTATTCCACACAAATCTCCATTACCCGGATTCGAGAACCCAGGGGAGTGATCTCAGTGTATCGACGTATGTGGTTCTGGATCAAGCATTTGGGGCGGAGTTGCCGCAACGAACCACGAAGCGTAGGCGTCGATCCGATTAACATAACACCGGAATTGGCGTGTTATGGTGATGTGTATAAACCGGGAATCGAGTTATCGTCGAGGGTGAGATCGTCTGGGCACAGAGTCCTGAAAACGTTGGGAAAACGGTGCATCCGAGAAACCTCGGCGCGACCGTTTCCCGCGACAGCGTCAATTGCCTGTTGCTCGCCACCCGATTGATGGTGGGCTCCGGCGTCACCTGCGCCAAGACCGCCCCCCCAGAGGAGTGTTTCAGGCAGGGTCGTTTTCTGACGCATCCGAGAAAACGTGTGAGCGGATGGCAGAAGGGCGAGTGTAACGACCCGCGCTCAGGGGTGCCGGATTGACCAACGCGAAGCGGCGGGCAAGACGGCGTCCTCCTGCAGCGCGTTGTTCGATGCGTCTCCATTCCTTCCTTCCGGCAGCCACTGGAGTGCTGACACGACCAGTGGGAACACAGCAAAATACACAATGCCGCCCAGAGTCTCGCTGGTATACAGATGCGCAGCAGGAGCTATCACGGTGAGGAAGAACAGGAGCAGACCCGCAAGCAGGCCAACACCCATCCGGTAGCGGCCACGCAAAACTGCGGCAACGATTGCCCCAAGCAGGAGAACAGGGAGTTGAAACGCAATGAGGACTGAAGACATCAACTGGCAGTGTCCAAAGCTAATCGGAGGCGCTTGTTCTGCTTGCGGGCCCCTGGTGTAAAGCCAGATACAGTTGTAGGCGGCGTGCATTAGGAGAAGGCCGACCGCCGAGGCAAAGACGGTAAGCAGCGCCCGAAGACACGTGGTGAAGAGGCTTGATCTCATTCCATTCTCCTCATCGAACGCAGGCTTCACCCGCGAGCGAAGCGAGTCGGGTGCAAGCCATGTTAGGCTGCAGCTATCGCGTTCGCAGCTGTGCTCTGTACTTCCAATTGAGCAGGAAAAGAACACCTATCAAGACCAAGGGGCCGGCAATTGCCACACAAGCACTCCAATGGAGCCCTCGTCCCAAGGCAAAGACCAGATAGAGCAACGCAAAAGCGATGAACACGATCGCCCCAACCCATTCCCAACGCCATGCTATCACTAATACGAAGACAACAATGTATACTGGGATTAGGTGGAGTAGCAGAGCACCAATTGTTTGCCAAAAGCCATAACCTTCACCGAATACGTCTAAGGCAAACACACTCAAAAACATCGCGAAAAGAATGCACAGAACCCTCGGAGTCCAGAAAAGAACTCGCTTCATACTCGTATTCATTGGTTCCTCCTTAATTGTTGCAGCCTAACTTGTTCTTAGAAAGATCTCGCATAGCCCCCCTCTCTTATTGGCAAAGCGATGCCGGAGTCAGTGCAGCCGACCTCCTTCCTCACTCAAGACAACATGGCGAGGTTACGGCCAGAATATAACGCTCGGGTGCAGATTTGCGACCGGACATGATGACCTTACTCCGGCGTTCCAAGAATCGTTCCTTTCCCAACGCAAACACCGTAACCCCTTTGCAGCACGTAAGTTGTGTCCGAGATTGCCGTTTCAAATTCAAAACACCATAAAGCCGTTGGCGGACGAGGTTTTTGACGCAGCTTCTCTCCCCGCTCACCCATCATACCGTTCAGCCAGTTGGGTCGCCAGGGGGCGTCTGGACACTTACGAAACCATCATCTAAGGCAGTCCTGCTTCCCGACACTCCTCCGCCCAGCCGCCATCTGCCGAATCAACGCAAGCCCGGGAGGATATTCCGACCCCGGGAGTCTCTTGGAAGCAATCTGGGGATGATCTGGGGATTTCTGCTATGGATTCTCGGGCAAATCACCCGGGAAGGGAAATCCCCGGATTGGGAAATCCCTTGGGTAAACGAGGGCCACGAATGGGGCCAACCAAGTTGGGGCCAAATGGGGCCAATCCTTAGTTTTCGTAAGTCCCTTGATAGCAACAACTTAAAAGTGGGAGAATAGGGGACAGTCACGAATGGCACTTTTGACCGCGTTTTGCGCAGAACCTCGGT
>CAYYOX010000690.1:0-3994 GCA_964473065.1 uncultured Planctomycetaceae bacterium
GTGTTATTACAACAATACTTACGTTGGGTCAATAGAAATCAAACAGTCGAACTAAGCGGGCCGTCAGGAAACTGGCGGCTGAAAGGATAGAGCATTCGAGTCCAACATGGAGAAAACAATGGCCACCGATCAATCCACCCCCGAAAACTCGCCTTTTCGACGCTGGTTCCACGATTGCCTAGGAACACTTCCTGGAAGAACCGTCGAATGGCCGGTACTGCTGAGGCATATTCTGGCAGAGGAGTTCCAAGAACTGCGAAATTCAGATCAGTACTATAGTGGCGATGTCTTCAGGAATCGGGATAAGGAAGTTGCAAAGCATCGCGGCCGCGATTCCCAAGACGAGGAAATCCTGGTTTATCGACTGTATGCTGCCGTGCATGATGAAAACCACGGTTTGCTGAAGATCGGCGACGAGTCCGTTTGGTTGTTCAGCTGCGAAGTGCCGAATCAAGGCAAGAAACTGTCAAACAGGACGAAGAAGCGAAGGGCCGATCTTCTTGGGCTGAGGGAAGATGGTTCGCTGATCGTGTTTGAGTGCAAGGGGCCGAAGAACCCTAATGACAGTCCGATATACGGCCTCTTGGAAGGGTTGGACTATCTCGGTTGTCTGCTTACGAGCCAGAATCTCCCTAGCCTCAGTGAGGGCTTACAGGAATGGCTCGGGGAGCACGAGCCTCAAGACGGCCAGTTCTCGTCCGTCTTCCCTGAAGATTGGCCACTCGAAATTGTTCCGGAGGCTCGTCATGGCGTCGTCGTACTTGCTCCGAAGTCTTACTACGATTCCCACATAGCCGACTCCAGTGGTCGACCGAAAGACTGGTGGCTGCTGTCGGAGCGGTTTGCGCCCTCGGCCTGCGGTGAATCCGATGTCTTTCTCGATTTCGCCGTGGTGGATTATGAGCAGGGATCAGCAAAATGGTTGGAAATGCCAAACCCCAAGCCGGGCACGGAACAGGTTGAACCCAAGCCGGTAGAGCCAGGGGATGTGGAACTGACTCTGCCGCACAACTTGATTTGGGACAATGGAACGGAAGAAATCAGAGTGACGAAGGTCCGGCAAGGGCGCAGAAATGTTCGTGTTGAACTTCCGGACAAGAGCAGGCGGCTTGTCCCAAGGGGCCAACTGCGACAAAGACCGCAACCTAAAGCGTCATCATGTCAGTGAATCAAGTGGCCGTGTCGGCTGGTACGCCGTTGACTTCCCGTCCGGATCTAAGCATCAATTGGTAAATGTATCGATTGGGCATGTACTCGTGGAAGAAGTGACGGCTATCGCCGTCAAGTACTTTGCAGATTGCCGCTGCCACGGCGGGGCTTCGGCTCATGCCCTGCTCGCAGTGGACGACGATGGTTTCCACCTTGTCGTGCCACAGCTTGACGAACCGGTAGATTGATCTGGCGTGATCCTTGGTCATCAGGACGATTTCCGAAGGCAGCGTGAAACCCACCAGGGGCACGGCATCGTGGAACTGGAGCCGAAGGATGTCCCGGAATCCGGCGGCCCGTTGAATCCTTGCGGGCCTTTTGCCGGGGTCGGTGATGGAGATGACTACGTACGGTGCCCGCACCACTATGCCAGATTCGATCTCTTCTCTGCCCGCTACGATGAAGTCCATGCTTTGGTCACACTTCAAGAACATCGCCGTCCTGGATCGTCACCACGTTGTCGAAGTTGTCTTGGAGAGCCTCTGGCTCGAACGTGTGCATCGGAACGGTCTTCTTTGGGGCGATATCCTTGACCAGCTTTTCGAGGTCCTCGACGAAGGCGTGGCCGCTGGTGTGGACGTGAATCAGATTGCCCCCGGTAGCTTCGATCTTCTTCTGCGTCGTTTGCCAGTCCAGTTGATCCAGATAGCCCTCCCATCGGGAGAAGAGGCAGAGTGAGCCGGGAGGCAATTGTCCGCCGAAATCCGAGTCGAGCATCGAGGCTCGAAAGACCATCGTATACTTCGCCGGATCGGAGCGGATTTCCTCCAAGGTAATCCGGTCGGCCAGGAACATGTCGTGAATCTTTTGAAGCCTTTTTCTCTCGAATGTTGACAGGAAGAACTGAGGGTAGAATACCCGAATTCCTTCGCTTGTGATCGGTGGTGGAGTCCCGGTCTTTCGCTTGATCAGGTGCAGAATGTAGGCCGTGTAGACATCGGCCACGAAAGTTCGATGGGTCCGCTGGGCAGCCTTGATGAAGCCGACCAGCCGGTCCACATGTTGGGGAGAAAAGGAAGCCAGCACCAGCCCGTTGGTCTTATGAACGAGCTTCCTGATTTCCTCCTCAAGGTGATATTCGTTTACGCCCTTGGATCTGCTGCTTCCCAGAAGCGTTCCTTCCAGGAGCAGGACGTCGACGGTCTTGTCCTTCAACGCCGCAAGGAGCGTCTTGGCCATTCCAGTCTTGCGGCCGTGAAGTCTGATGTCACCTGAGTAGAGGACTGCCTTGCCGTCGCCTTCAATCAAGAAGGCCACACTGCCGTAGGCGGAGTGGTCGACGGAAAATGTTGTGACTCGCAGATCTCCGATCCGTGTGGTCTCGCCAGGCACGAGTTTACGGTATCGTTCTCTCGGGATCTCGACCTGCCGAGCGAAGATTCCTCCGGCATTCATCATCTTGCTGGTGCCCGTGGTGGCATAGACGGGAATCTCCGACCGGGTGTAAGGAAGCAAGCCCGTGTGATCCAGGTGGGCGTGGGAAAGGAAGATTGCAGCGGGAGCAGGCTCTTCAGTGAACAGCCCCGGCACGCGGGGAAGGATCTTGGCTTCGAGGAGCTCGTCGACACTCTTGCCCCGAAGCACGTTGTCGTCGAACTGCTCACGGTTTGCCTTGAACAGCGGCCTCCCCACGTCCAGAATGATCCGCGTCGAGTTCGTGCGGACCTCAACACAGTTGCCGCCGATCTCGTGGGTTCCTCGGTGAATTGTCAGTTGCATTTCGACTCCGCTTCTCTCAGGTGCTTATTCCTACTCATTACGTTTTCCTTGAATTCCGTCCGAAACCGGCGTTCATCATGGCATATCCGGCGATGAAAAAACAGCGGTTCCCGGAGAGCACTGGGGTTTTCAAGGCTTAACGTCGGCCGTCACCCCATCAAGTGCCCGTCCGCAATGTTGGGCAAAGTCCGAAAACTTTGCCCCATCCGGCCGCGGCGGGATTGTACCGACTCGCCGCCTCATAGTGAGGCTTACGTCTCTCCGGGAACCACAGACTATATATATCGCACATTGCTCTGCCTACAGTGGGTCAGAGGGGTGCGAAATCTTTCACATTCAGAGGGATTTGTTGTCGATTCGGGTCCTTCCCCGGTGCCGCTGCAAGAGGTTATGGACGATCTCTGTCACCGGGGGCTTCTGGAGTGGAAACAGGCGGTTCCTGCGTAGCCCGAGCCAACGGAACCACCTATCGACGATAGCATTCCATAGACGCATCCACCAGGGTGGATATTTTGCTCGGTGCTCTCGTGCCGACTGGCGAAGGAAGTCCAGGTTTCGTTTCTCGATTCGCTCCCTACGAAGGGGAGCAAGATAGCGATCAATCCTTGGATCAGGAGACCACGGCCCTGTGTCTTCATGGTCATCCTCCAGGACAAGTCCACAGCCGGACATCGGAGAGGTTTGGAAAACTTCTCCCCAGCAGATTCCGTCAAGTTTTGACAAACCCTTCATAATCGGCATCTCATCGAATTCAGTATCAGGGCTCAAGGTCATCATTGCTGCTTTCACGTAGCTGCTGGTATCTTGCTCGAAACTCCTCGGCGTTGGTCCACGGGATTTCGAAAGGCTCGGTCGGTTTTTCGATTTCGTTCTTCCCCTCGGCTTCCAATTCCTTGCCCAACAAGTGCACCATGCCGTGAAACTCAGCCTTGGTGACTCCGTGCTTCCATCTCCAGAACCACGTTGGGCCGCCTCCTGTTACGTCGTCGAACTCCTCTTCCAGCTCCTGGTTGGAGATAGGCGTTCAAAACGGACCGGGGGCGGCGCCGAATTTGGTCCCACCTGG
>CAYYOX010000691.1:0-3992 GCA_964473065.1 uncultured Planctomycetaceae bacterium
TCAGGGTTCAGCACTTGAATTCAACGTATACCCCGAGATTCTGAACCCTGAACCCTGAACCCTCCCGCTTTGGTTGTGGGAGGGCTATTGGCTGAGATTGTTTATGCCCTCACCCCCGGCCCCTCTCCCAAAAGGGAGAGGGGAGATTTTCTATAACAGGCGGCCGTCTTGCATGCGGAGGGTGCGGTTGGCTTGTTGGGCTAGATCTTGGTCGTGGGTGACCATGACGATCGTGACGCCTTGCTGGGTGTGCAGCCGATCGAAGAGCTCGACGATTCCGGCGGCCGTGGCCGAGTCGAGGTTGCCGGTCGGCTCGTCGGCGAGGATCACGGCCGGGTCGTTGGCTAGCGCCCGGGCGATGGCCACCCGTTGCCGTCCGCCTACCGAAAGCTGCTTGGGTTGATGGGCGGCCCGATGCCCCATGCCGACAGTTTCCAGGAGTTGCCGCGCTTTCTCTGCACGCTTTGCGGGCGGCAGCGAGGTCTCGAACATCGGCATCTGCACGTTTTCCAGGGCCGTCAGGACGGGCAGTAGGTGGAACGACTGGAAGACGAACCCCAACTGGTCGCAACGAAAACGGTCGAGACTCTTCATCGCGCCGAGCGGTTGGCCGTCGAAATAGACTTCGCCCTCGGTGGGTCGATCCAAGGCGCCGAGCATGTTCAGCAAGGTCGACTTGCCGCATCCGCTGGGCCCGGTGACGGCCACATATTCGCCCCGATCGATCGACAGCGAGACGTCGGCCAACGCGTGGACCTGCCCGTCGGTGTAGAGTTTGCCAAGATTCTCGGCCCGCAGCAGCGGTTGGCCGTTACTCATGGTGCAAACCCTCCGTGGGCGCGAGTCGTGCGGCGCGAAAGGCCGGATAGAGTCCGCCGGCGACGCCCACGAACAGGGCCACGGCGAACCCTTGCAGCACAACCTCGGGCGCAATGCCGCCGGCAACCAATCGCTCCGAGATCGGCAAGGCGCCGAGCAACCGCGTCAGTCCGACGGCCGCCAAGCTCCCTACCACGGCGCCGATCAATGCCAGCACGATCGATTCGCAAAGGATCATCTTCATCACACTCCACTTCCGCCACCCGATCGCCCGCAGCACGGCCAGTTCTCGGGTTCGCTCGAAGACGGCCGTGAGCATGGTGTTGATCATGCCGATGGTACCCACCAGCAGGGCCACGGTCGAAGTCATCCAGGCGACGGCCCGGGCCATGCGAAGTTCGATGGCCGAATCGACCAACTCGCGTGCGGGCAACACTTCGAGATTGGGTGCCAAGTCGGCGATCCGTTGTTGCAAATCTTCCAATGACGGGCCGTCGGAGTACTCGGCGACGATCAGAAAGGCCGTCACTTCGCCTTGGCGGTCCATCAGCCGTTGCAGCTCGGGCAATGGCATGACCATCGACCCGTTCTCGAACATGGTGAAGCTTTCGTAGATGCCGACGACCTCGAACGGCTCGTCCTCGAAGACTTCGATCGTGTCGTGGACCTTCTTTTGCAGGTTTTTCGCGAGGACCTTCCCCAGGATGACGGCCTGCGTGTCGTCGGGGGCAAGCGGTCGTCCGCTGACGATATTCATGTCTTTGAGCATGAAACTGTCGTCCGACAGACCGCGGACCAGCACGCCGAACATATCCATCTCCTCGAACGAAACGACCTCGACCAGTCCGGCAGTCACGTCGCGGACGCCGGGCTGCTGCCGGATCTTGGCCCCGATGGCTTCGTCGAGCGTGCTACCCATCCGCTGCACGCCACCCGCACGGACCGCGATCAGGTCGACCCCCCGCTCTTCGTAGAGCGTCAGCAGCGAGTTTTGAAAGGCCTGAACGATGCCCACCAGCGCCACCACGGCACAAACGGCCACGGCGATGCCGCTGATGGTCAGCGCGGAGCGGGTCTTCCGCCGGACGATGTTTCGGTACAAGAGGGTCGTGAATCGCATGGTTGGGTAGGGTTATTTCCCCATTTCCCGCAGGTTCTTGATGCAGGCCGCCACGCAGTCCAGCGGCGTGCCGGCGTAGCCTTCCTGCTCGACGATATACCACTCGGTCTTGCCGGTGGTCTCGCAGATCTCGAAGACCGCTTTCCAATCGACGTCGCCCTCGCCGACGACGGCGCCTTGTTTGCCGCCGTGTTCCTTCAGATGAATCGTGACCGAGCGGCCGGGGAACTTCTTGAGGATCGCGATCGGGTCTCCGCCGCCGCCGAGGCAATTACCCATGTCCATCTGCATGACCACATTGGGGCCGGCGTGCGTAAAGAGGACCTCCCAGGGTGTCGAGTCGCCGAGTTTCACGAAGTCGCCGCCATGGGCGTGGTAGCCGACGCGCATCCCGTGCGGCTTGGCCTTCTCGGCCAGTTCGGTCAGCAGCCG
Source organism: uncultured Planctomycetaceae bacterium (assembly GCA_964473065.1). Taxonomy (GTDB): domain Bacteria; phylum Planctomycetota; class Planctomycetia; order Pirellulales; family Thermoguttaceae; genus CAYYOX01. The sequence continues at coordinate 2,372 of CAYYOX010000691.1, forward strand.
GGCCGTTGTGATCGCTTTCTCCTTGGTCTCGAATCGCTCGTGCGGAATCCACGGCACGATCAGATACTTATTGCCGAGGATCTTGTTGAACTTGATCGTATCGGGCAGGGCATCGCCGGTCAGGGTGTCCAAGGCGGCGTGCGTTCCACAGCACTTCAGGCCGTTATCGTCCATGAGTTGGCGGATTTCCTTGGCCTCGTAGCCATAGTAGCCGGCGAACTCGACGCCGTCGTATCCCATCTTGCCCACTGCCTTCAGTACGCCAGGCAGATCCTTTTGGCAGTCTCCGCGGACCGAGTAGAGTTGCAAGCCGATGGGGATCTTCTTGTTGGATGAGTCGGCGGCCCGGCCGAGCGACGGCAGTCCGGTTGCCCAGGCGGCGGTCGTGGCGGCGCTGAGTTTCAACATCTCGCGTCGTGAAACGTTCATGGGTAGTCTCCGTTGAGTGGTGGTTGTCGAGAATCCAGTCATCAGAATTCATCTATCCGGCCAAGGCGGCGTCGATTCGCCCGATGGCCTCGTCGATTTCGTCGGTGGAAGCGAACCCGATCACTACGGCATCGAGGCAATCAAGCCCCATCGCGAACCGGATCGACTTTTCGCGGTCGGCCGGGTCGGTGAACGAGCCGTTGCCGAAGATCTTCATGCCGATTACTCCCTTGCCGGCGGCGTGCATCTTGCGGATATGCGTCAGGGCCTTCTCCACGTCGCCCAGCTCGTCCCACTTGCCTTCGACGCCGTCGACGTGTTTGCCTTGCGGGTTGATTCGCACCAGCCCCACGTCGACCCAATCGGATCGCGACGCGCCGGAGAGGCCTGGCAGCCCGTGGCACGATACGCCATGGGCGCGGATGACGCCTTTCTCCTTGGCTTTGCCCAGGGCGTCCTGCATGGGCTTGAGTGTTTCGGGCCAATCGGCCTTCTGCATGCAGTGCATCAAGACCGAGTCGAGATAGTCGGTGCCCAACTCCTGACGGAACTGGTCGAGAAGTTTGTCGGCCTGCTTGGCATCGCGCGATCGGATTTTGGTTTGAATGAATAGCTCTTCGCGCGGGAGGTCCTTGATGGCCGCCTTCAACAGGACGTGGGTTCGATAGGCGTCGGCCACGTCGAAGTAGCGGATGCCCCGGTCGAAGGCATGGCGGACCAGCCGAGTAAAACCGGCTTGGCCCAGATCGCGTTGGACGCGTCCGCCCTGCGAGCCGGTACCCAGGCCCAATCGCGACAGTTTCAGGCCCGTTTGTCCGAGCGCGACTATGTCGGCAGACGTGGGGTTGGGGCGAACCGGTTCGGCCGGCGAGACTTTGGCCGTGGCCATGATCGCGGCGGTGGCCCCGCTGCGTTGTAGAAACTCGCGTCGAGTTATTGCAGACATCACGATTCCTCCCAGGTTGGGTGTAGTCCTGGGATTATCCTAGCAGATGGCGTCCCGGTTTGCCACAGGGGTGGATTTCGAGGGCGTGGAGTGGAAATAGGGGACTGGCTCCGAGCATAAATAGATGTTGAACCCGCCTGAAATCTTTCCGGCTCGGTGCCTGTCCCCTTTTTCCACGGCGCCCCGGTGTCGCCGCCCGAAAAAGGGGACAGGCACCGTCGGCGTCATGGATCACCACTGCAATAC
>CAYYOX010000692.1:0-3985 GCA_964473065.1 uncultured Planctomycetaceae bacterium
TGGGAATGCTGTCTTGCTCTTTCCCGGCGATGGGCGGCCGCTCATTGATCACGCGCCCCTGGTCCATAACGAACGTATGTCCCACACCCGACACCTCGAGCCTGTCGAGGCTCTTGCGCAGTGCCATATACTCGGGGAACTGGGCCACGTCGTAGGCTTCCGGCGCGATCTCGATTTCAGGCCGGCTGGTTTTCTCTCGCGGCGTGGTGCCAAGGTATTTTTCCACGGCCGCCGCCACGTGGTGTACGGTTTCCAGATCGGTGAGGATCTCCTCGGGAAATCGGCCGCCGAAGCGTTCTTCCAGCGTTGCCAGGATCTCCATCCGTTCCAGCGAGTCGAGCCCCGATTCGGCAATCGGCGCGTTCAGCGCCAGTCCGGCCACCCGTTCCTGCCCGACTCGACGTATCTCTTCGAGGACCACTTCGATGATCTTCTTGCGGACCGCCACCCCTTGGCCGTCCCCGGAAGGGGCCGCCAGGGCATCCGGCAACGCGCCCGTCTCGTCGGCCACGCCGGCTTGCCATTGACCGACGACGGCCAGCGAACCGTTTAGGTAGCCCTTGCGACAGGCGTGGCGTTGGATCTTGCCGCTGGACGTCTTGGGGATGCTTCCCGCCTTGACTAGCACGATCGCGTCGAGCATCAGATCGTGTTCGGCCGCCACGCTCTGGCGGACCGCCTCGAAGACGGCTTCCAGTTCGCCTTTTCGGCGTCGTTCGATTTCGTGGACAACGATCAATTGCTCGCGCCCGCCGCTTTCGATCGTAAACACGGCGCCGCAGTCGAGCCGCAAGCGAGGATTGGCCTGCTGGATGGTCTGTTCGAGGTCTTGCGGATAGTAGTTCACACCACGAAGGATGATCAGGTCCTTGATCCGCCCGGTGACATACAACTCACCGTCTTGCAGGAAGCCCAAGTCACCGGTCCGCAAGAACGGGCCCTCGCCCGTATCTTTCAGGAAAGCCCGAAACGTAGCCTCGGTGGCCTCCGGTTCGCGCCAGTATCCCTGGGCCATGCTCGGGCCGCTGACCCAGATCTCTCCCACTTGGCCTTCGGGACACACGGTCATCCGGTCGGGGTCGGCAATGACGATCTTTTGGTCGGGTAGCGTTCCGCCGCAACCGATCAGCGTTTGGACGCCCTCGTTATCCGGCTCGGCATCGACCACTTTGCCACGCGTCAGCGAGATCGCTTCAACCGTTCGCAGCACGGGCGGTTCATTTGCATAGCCACCCGAGACGATCAGTGTCGCTTCGGCCAGCCCGTAGCAAGGATAGAACGCCTCGCGGCGGAATCCGCAGGGGGCAAACATCTCGGCAAAACGATCCAGCGTCTCTTCTCGGATCGGTTCCGCACCGTTGAACGCCACTTTCCATCGGCTCAGGTCGAGTTTCTCGCGCTGTTCCGGCGTGATCTTTCTCACGCACAAGTCGTACGCGAAATTGGGGCCGCCGCTGGTTGTGCCGCCGAAACGCGAAATAGCCGATAGCCAGCGGAACGGCTTTTGAAGAAACGTCATCGGCGACATCAGAATGTTCGGGCAGCCCACATACATCGGCTGCAAGATGCCGCCGATCAGCCCCATGTCGTGGTAAAGGGGAAGCCAGAACACGCCCATGCCGGAACGTGTGTTTTCGAAACCGTGGGCAATCACGGCTGAATTGTGAACCAAGTTGGCGTGGTTAAGCATCACGCCTTTCGGCGTACCGGTCGATCCGGACGTATACTGCAAGAACGCCAACGTGTCGCCGTGGACGTCCGGCATCTCCCATTGATCTTCCATGCCCTCTTCCACGTGGCATGTGGCCAGCCAGATCAGTTCTTTCAGGTGCGGCGTCTCACCGATCAGCGGTTCCACACGATTCAGAACCATGTCGGTCGTCAACGCGACCTTGGCCCCGGCGTCGTCGGCAATCGACTGAATACGCAACAGCGACCGGTTGCGCCGCGGAGGATAGACCGGCACGGCCACCACTCCGGCATACAGACACCCAAAGAAAGCCGCAATGAACTCCAACCCCGCCGGATACAGCAGCAACGCCCGCTCGCCAACCAATCCATGCGTTTCCAGCCAGGCAGCGATAGCCCGGGCCTGCCGGTCCAGTTCCGCATACGTGATGCGAATCTGCTCATTTTCGCCGTCGACCAGATAGATGAACGCCGGGTCGTCCGCCTGGCGACGGGCCCGATGTTGCAGCAGTTCGACCAGAGTGGACGGGCCAAATAGCGTGCCCGGAAGATGATCCAAATGTTCGTCCACTCGCCAAACTCCTCTTTGAAAATCGTTCTAATTGCCGCGCAACGGCGCGGCCTTGCATTGCGTCAAAAAGCGATGCCACCAGCGGGAAAATACGGGTGAACCCAGTTCAAGTGAATTGGGCCAAGCGAATCGGGCCAAGCGAATCGTGTTTGCCAGCACTCCCTCGCGCGAGCCAATATCAGACGAAAACTCCCAGCCATCCAGCTTATCACGGGTACGCAGACGCGCAAACCGTGTTTGCCGCCTCATGGCGACCGGTTTTCGCGATTTCGAGGAAGCCAATCATCCTTCTCGGAAGAATCGCCCTGTATCACGTAATTTACACATTCTACGCCCCCGCTTACAATTGTGCAACCGGCGGCCCCTGCATTGCCTTTGTTTCGGGCAAAGCCACCAAAACAGGCCATGACGGCTAGCTCAATTCTGTCAGCAGCTTGTCGACGGCCGCGGAAACCGATTTCACCCGCTGCGAAATTTGTCCCTCCTCAGCCGAAAGCTCAAACTCATACACCCAATCGACCGCCGCCCTTTCAATCGCCTCGTCCACCAGCGCCTCGTCCACCAGCGCCTCGTCCACCAGCGCGTCGTTCACCAGCGCGTCGCCGAGCGGCTGGGCCCTGTTCCCGGAATTGGGCCCAGCGTTTTTCGCGTCGGAGTTGACCGCCGCCTTGCCCGTCAAATCGAACAACGCCAACTCCGTGCCCGACCACGTCTGATTGTTCCGCGCAATTAGCGTATCGATCGCGTTGACCCGCCGGTCGCGGTTGAAGTCGTAGACGTTGTCGACCGTGGCTGGGGCGAAGAAAGGCTGCGGGTTCTGGCGCGTCAGTAGCACGTCGGTCGCGTCGACCCGGGCATCATTGAGAGAATCGCCCGTCTCTCCGATGGCATTGCCGAAATAGAACACGTCCGGCACAGTCAGGCCCGTGTCCGGCGTAGCCAGGACGGTCACCTCGAGCCACGTGTTTCGGATCGCCCCGTCGTCCCAAGTCAAGATGATTTGGTCGTCCGTTGCGTCGATGCTTGCCGGTGTCGGGGCGTCGGTCCAATTGCCGGGTGTATCGTCGTTACCCACCTTGAACGACAAATCATTCTCGCCGATCCTGTCCGGCTTGGCCAGGCCGTATACGTCGATAACAATCCCGTTGATTCCCTTGGCGTAGCTGGTGTAGTTGGCGAAACTCGCTTGCCCGCCCGGCCGCAAGGCCGTCTTGTCCGTGGCGACCGCGCCGCCCAGCGACGAATTGTTGTAGAAGACGCGGCGGTCCGTCACGGCCGTGGTATTGAGTTGCTCGGCCTCGCCGGGGGTGGGATTCTCGGCGTTCCAGCTTGCCGAGTCGTTACCCCAAAGGTTCATGCCGGCACGGTTGAGCGATTGACCGTTGCCGTTGGCGCCGGCGTACCACGTGTCGAGGTACTCGATCTGGTCTTCCAGCGGATGGGGAACGTACAAGGGATCGTTCGTCGGCGGCGTGTCGGGGCGTTGCAGTTGGATCTGCTCGCCCGTGTCGCTGATCCGATCGCCGAACGTTCCGACGATTTGCACTTCCGATCCGATCCCATAGTAGTTGCGGAAGTCGGCCAACTTGATCACATCGCTCGGGTCGAACGCGACAATCACCAACGCCTCGCGCGAGTCGATCACCGTGCCGGGCGCAAAGTCGAAATCGAACCCCTTGCGCAACCGCCAACCGGTCAAATCGATCGGCTGACTCGTGGTGTTGA
>CAYYOX010000693.1:0-2333 GCA_964473065.1 uncultured Planctomycetaceae bacterium
GGCACCGTCGGCGTCATGAATCAGCACTGCAATACCCATCGTCGACGGAGCCAGTCCCCATTTCCGGGCTCCCGTATGATGAGTTTGCCAACTTTGCAGTTTTTTACGTGTTGGTTGCGTGGAGGTGGTTTGTTGGTCATAATGCGTCTATAAAGCCGCGACCGTTGGTCGCGTCCAATAAAACTGGTTGCGCCCTGCAAAGCCGCAAGCGGCTGGGATCGTGTTCACCTTGTGAGGCTTTACGATGATGCACCGTTGGTTTCTCGTTGCTGCCGTTCTTCTTGCTGCTTCACCCCTTGAGGCCCAGGACCTGCCGGGCGTGAAGCTGATGCGGCCCGACTCGCTGGCCGGCTGGGACTACGGCCCGCAACCGTCGGCCGGGTGGACGATTGCCAAGGGACGCCTTAGCGGAAACGTCGACTCCACGCCGCTGCTCTCCGGTTTCTCGGCCGGCGAGTTTCAATTGCGGTTCGCCTGGTCAGTGGCGAACAATGGGGTATGGAAGATCCGCCTGCCTGACGTGCCGTCTGGCAAGGGGATCGAGATCGTGCTCTGCGAGGGCGAAGGCTGCGGTCGGCTTACTGATGGCGATCAAGAGCTTACCGGCGGCGGTCCCCTGCAACCACGCGGCGACCTGATGCACACGGCCGCCATTCGTCGCACGGGCGGAAAGCTCTCGTTGACCGTCGATGGCCAACTGCTATACGAAATCGACGTTCGGCCCCAGCGACGCTTGGGGTTGGGATTAGAGTTGATCGCGGGCGAAGGTGCTTTGGCCGCTTTGCGCGGAGTTGAACCGCTTGGCCAATCGATGTTCAACGGCACGGATTTCGCCGGCTGGTGGACGCCGGGGAATCTTGCCGGGTGGAAGTACGAAAACGGCGAAGTCGTTATGGCGAATCGTCCCGGCAACTACCTGCGCACCGAGAAGGAGTATGCCAACTTCACGCTCTCGCTTTGGTACAAGATGAAAAAGGGAGGCAACTCTGGCCTGGGGATTCGCACGCCGCGCGCCGGTTGGCCGTCCAGCGAGGGCATGGAACTGCAATGGCAAGATCACCCGGGCGTCGGCAAACACGACACCATGAGCATCTATGGCAACGTGGCCCCGTTTGCCCGCAATGATTTCCCCGAACTTTGGAACCACATGGTCGTCAAGGCCGACGGACGGATTATCTCGGCCTGGATCAATGGGGAACTGGTGCAGCACTGCAACACGACCGACCATCCCGAGCTTCGCCATCGCACTCTGGCCGGCTGGATCGGCTTCCAAGATCACGGGGCGTGGATTCGATTGCGCGACGTGCGGCTGCTCGAAGCGCCCAATGGGCTGGGGCTCGAGGCTTGGGCCGCTCCTCGACAAAAACGGGCCACCTCGGCCGTCGTCGAGCGATTGATGAACCCGACCTGCTTGGCCGTGGACGACGGCATCCGCTCGGGAACCATCGTGAAGATCATCGCCGGGCCGGAGTCGGGTGAGCACGTTTTGTGCGAACTTGTCGGGCCGGGGGCCGTGGTTCGCATGGCTCGCAGCAATAACGAGGGCCGGCTGGCGTTCTACTTCGACGGCGAAGAACAACCGCGGATCGAAACGCACGCCGAGGGCCTGCAAAATCAGTTGCCGCCGCTGAGCGAGGACGGCAACCCGGTGCTAACGTGCGTTACTTACCAGAAGAGCCTCAAGATCGTCCTGCGCGAGGCACAAAACACCGAACATACGGTCGATTATCTCACCTTTCCCGAGGGTTATCGGGTCGAGACGTTCGTTGACGCCAAGTCGGGATTCCCCCACGGGCACTTGGAGCCGCTGATCTACCGGCACCAGAAATACAGTTGGAGCGCGCGACGCAGTTTCGAACCGCTGCCGCAATATATTGGCCGTCGAGAAACGGTCGGCCCGGGAGAAACGGCGCCACTGATCCATGTCGAAGGGGCCGGCATCGTGCAGTCGCTAAGACTGATGGCCGACAAACGGGTGCTGCAAAACAACGACCTGTGGCTCGAAGTGACCCTTGACGGCGAGGCCCAACCGGCCGTAGCGGCCCCGGCGAGATTCTGGTTTCCCGGGCTGGTCGCCGGCGGAAGTTTTCACAACTTCGTCATGCTGCAACAGAACGGACTGATCCAAACCTTGGCCATGCCCTTCGGCCGTGGGATTACGATCTCGGTGCGCAACCGCTGCGGGCAACCTATCGCCAACGTAGGACTTGCCGTGAAGGTCGAGCCGCGCGAGGACCGGAGCACGATGATGCGGCTGAGCGGCATTTTCCCGCCGGCAGAAGACTGGAACGACGGGTTGGTGAGCCGGCACGGCAAGGGCGCGTGGGGGAGAC
>CAYYOX010000693.1:2343-2938 GCA_964473065.1 uncultured Planctomycetaceae bacterium
GAGGATTGGACCGACGAATTGATCTGCCGAGAGGGCAAGGGCCGTTGGGTCGGTTTCGTCTATCAGCAGCCGGAACTTCAGCCCGGCGGGATCGGTCAACTGATCGTCGACGATGTGCCACGCGACGCTTGGACTGCCGGAAGCTTCGATCGGTTCCTCGGCCAAGGCGGCGAGTTCCGCAAGTGCCTAAGCGGCCGCGCCGGCCGGCTCCAGTGGCGATACCTCTGGTTGGCCCCGGTCGACTTCGAGCGTTCGCTCATCCTAAAGACAACCGGCCAAAACGCGGGCGGCCAAAACACGGGCGACCGACTGGCCCTGTTCTACATGGGCAAGTAGACGCCGGACTCATGGGTGCGGCATCCTCAGGACTCGTAAAGGAATCAACCAGTTGGGGAAACAACCGACAAACCAAAGCAATCCCAGCCGAACCTTTCAAAAAGGCCACAGGCGGCTTACCCGTCCTTGCCGACCCGAAACGGCAAACTTTCCAGTCTCAACGGCCTGTTGGCCCAACTCGGCTGGGTCACCAAAGAAACCGCCTAAACGGCGAACTTCGTGCCCGTTAATTGCTCGTAAGCTTCGACGTATTTCGCAC
>CAYYOX010000693.1:2948-3984 GCA_964473065.1 uncultured Planctomycetaceae bacterium
GGGCCGGCGGCGGGCTGTTCTTGTCCCAATCTGTTGCCGAAAGCCAATCGCGAACGAACTGCTTGTCGAACGACGGCTGACCTTGGCCCGGCTGGTACTGGTCGGCCGGCCAAAAACGGGAACTGTCCGGCGTGAGCACTTCGTCGATCAACAGCAATTGCCCGCCCACCTCGCCAAACTCGAACTTCGTGTCGGCAATGATGATCCCGCGCCCTTGGGCATACTCGGTGCCACGTTGGAAAATGTCGAGGCTGCGGCGTTGCAGTTCCTCGGCCACGTCTTGACCGACGACCTCGACCATCTGCTCGAACGAGATATTCTCGTCGTGGCCCGATTCCGCCTTGGTCGAGGGCGTAAAGATCGGCTCCGGCAGTTTGTCGCACTCGGTCAGCCCGTCGGGAAGTTGGATACCGCAAACGGTTCCGCTCTGCTGATACTCTTTCCAGCCCGACCCGGCCAAGTAGCCTCGGACCACGCATTCGATGGGCACCACCTTGGTCTTCCGGCATAGGGTAGACCGGCCGGCCAACGACGCACGATCCGCGTCTGCCGGCAGATCCATCTGGTCGATGTCCACGGAGATTAGGTGGTTGGGCTCCCCCAGCCGATCGAACCAGAAGGCGGCGATCTGGGTCAACACGCGGCCCTTGTCGGGAATCCCGCTGGGCAAAACCCAGTCGAACGCGCTGATTCGATCGGTGCTGACCAGCAAAAGTTGATCGCCCAGGTCATAAATGTCTCGAACCTTACCGTGTCGCACCGGGACTCCGGCCAGCGATGTTTCCAAAACGACGGGATTACTCATGGAACCGCTTCCTGCAAGGGGTTGGGGGATCAAATGGGCCGCCTTTCGACCGCATGTTTCTACTTCAGTTTCCGCAAATATAGCCGAGTTCGGACCGTATTGCTAGCGCCTGCGGCAGGGTTGCAGGAGATCTGCAAAATTGTCGGACTATCATGCGGGCGGAGACACTGGGGCACCGTGGAAAAAGGGGACAGGCACCGAGCCGGGGAGATTTCCGGCGGGTTTAGCATC
>CAYYOX010000694.1:0-3973 GCA_964473065.1 uncultured Planctomycetaceae bacterium
GCCCAAAGCATCCACCAGGCTCGCGGCAAACGAAGACTCATGGCTCGGCGTCCGGCGGTGGGATCGTGGTCGATTGGGTTGATATCGGTCCACCCGACAATGGCGGCGGATACTGCGGCTGAGTCGAGCCCGTATCCATGATCGAACTGGAAGCTTCCATCATGATCGTTCCGCGTCGGCGCCGGGCCACGCTCCGCTGCAACAGTCCGGCGATCAGGGTCAACGCCAGTCCCAAGCTGGCGGCCTGAGCGACCAGCAACGTCGGCTCGGGATAGAGCATGCCGACGCAAAGCAGGATCATGGCCGTAGCAAGCAACGTGGCCGGATGACGACTCATCGGCACGTAGATCAACAACAATCCCAACACCAAGGCGGCACCCGAAGCACACAACACAATCCAGGTCCGATCGGCCGTGCGCAGTTCGCATTTCTCGACAGGACCTAAGCTGCTGAAGAGATATTGATTGGCGCCGGGGTGAACGGAGTTGCCGGCCTCGTTGTATCCCGTGACCCAATCCGCCAATTCCGATTCGCCCAGCAACGGCTTGCGTCCCCACGCATAGCCGTTGAAGTCCCATGTATATTCGGACGTGAAACCCTCGGGAGAGACGAACACATGCTCGTTCGAGGGGAGCACCAGTTGCCAGTAGAGCCGTCGAACCCAAACGTCGGGGCCCAGGGACGGAACCTCCAGCGTCATTTGCCCGCGCGCCGGCCGCTCGGCCGCATGGAGCGAGACTTCCAACACGTGGTCGCGATGGTTCGCGTCGGCCGGCAGGTTAATCAGCAACTGGCCATCACCCGTCGGGCGGCCTGTTACGCGCTCGCGGTCCAAGAGGATCTCGATTTCATCGACGGCGACCCCACCCGGCAACGACAACCGCAGTTGCTTTTGCGTGCTGGTGAACAAGAACACGGCCCGGTCTTGCCGAGTGCCGCCGCTTGTCGATCGTGAGGCGGTCAGCCAGGTTTGTATCCACGCTCGCTTGACAACCGTGGTCCCCGACAGGTTATTATCCCCCAGCCGGGCCGCCAGTTTGACTTGTTCCGTACGCTGCTTGGCAAGCAGACCCAAGGCGATCCCCGAATTGCGATCGAGAGAGTCGGCCGGCGCAACGGTCCACGGGCCTCCGCGAGTTTCGAGCTCGATCGACGGCGAGGCGATCACTTCCACGCGATTATCCGTCAAGTCGCCGTCGGCCGGCATGACCAGCGGAATGGCAAGGTCAGTGAAACTCTCGGCCTTCAACTTGGCCAACGCGATCGGGTAACGAACCCTCAGCGTGTGACGTCCAATGTGTGCCTCACCCAGATCGATTCGCTTTTGTGTCGACCCGGAGGAATTCGTTTCGGCAGTGGCGCCCGACACGTTGGTTTGCGGCAATCGCTGGTCGTCGTGCAAGAATTCCAATCCCTGCAAACCGGCCAAGGCCGACGGCACATCGACCAACAGATGGTCGGTCGGCTTGTACCGGATCGTATACGTCAGCGTTTGCTCCGCATTGGCGCCGGTCGGCTGCAAACGAATCCGGCTTAGTACTTTGACTTCAATCTGTTGGCTGTGGATACGATAGTCGGCCGCGAACACGGGCTTCGCCGATTCGGCCCGATAGGTCAACGGTTCTTGCTGACGCGATGGCATATCCTCGGGCAACTCGAGCCGCCCTCGCACGAAGCCAGGCATCAGTTCATCCTTGGGGACCAATTCCACGTCGTCCGCCGGAAGGACGATCACCGTGGCCGGGCCCGGCACATCCACCTGCGGCTGCGGCAGCGGGATGACCAGCGATTGTGCCCCCTCGGGAATCGGCCAATGGGCGTCGATTTTCAACTGAATCTGCCCGCCGGTGGGTTGTAACAGCGGAATGGAAAGCAGATCGGAATCGATCATCGCCACCCCGTCGACGGCCACCAGATTGGCCGGCCCCGCCGCGTCGAACTCCCAGCCGGGTGGAACCACTACGTCGAGCACCGATGTCTCCGTTCCTCGAACCGTGTAATTCAACGTCGCCCGCAGCCGAACTCGATCTGCATCGACCAGCAACAAATACTCGGGCTCGACGCTGCTGCGCGTTTTCCTGACCACCGCTCGAGCGGCCAGCGAACATGGTTGAGACAAGTATTGAAAACCGGCCACCACCTCCTCGTGCTGCACAGCCTCGGGCAATTGGTCGACCTGCCGGATACCGAAGTTAGGCCGCCAGATAACTTGCCAATCTCGCGTTGCCGCCACCGCCAAATGACCGCTCTGACGAGCCGCGCCGAGAACCTCGAAACCGGCCAACTCCAGCCACTCCTCGGGCTTCGACGGATCATGAGTCCGACGTGTCACCAGGTGAACTTCGAGCGGTTTCGAATTCTTTTCTGATCGGCGGATCTCGACGACTTGATCTTCCGCCGTAACCACTTCATAATCGGGCGTTTCTCGAGAAACCCACTCGGCCCCTTTGGGCAAGCGCACTTGAAACCGGTCGAACGAACCGGCGATACTCCGCACGGTGAGCATGGTTTCGGTCTGTACGCCGGCGCCGTCCAGGCGGGCGAAAATGGTTCCGACCGCTTCCAGTACGGTGGGGATTTCGGTCGACTGATCGGCCTGTTGATACCAACTCAACGAGAAGTCGCCGCCGGGCCCCAGGGCCGTCAATTCGGTCGTACCCTCGCCGCCAGCAACCGGCGGACTCAGCGTGACGCCGTCCGTTGCCTCGGCCACGACATCGGCCAAAGGAACGGTCAATTTCAACTCGGACACAGCCGCTCGCGGAACGGCCATCTTCAGCCCATGCTTTCTGCCGGTGGAAGTTACCGGTACGGCCAACTTCAGCGTCAACTGACGAGGTTGCTCCCCGTCGCCGCGAATCCAACTGACATAGCCTTTATCCGGTCCTTCGAAATGCGTGAACTGTTCACCCGGGCCCTTATAGACTACCGGCTCGCGAAGCATCGCTCGATCGAAACGAAGCGGCACGCGAACCCATTCGTCTGAGTTAACCACGATGTCGATCACCACGGTCAACGCGGCAACTCGTGCCTCGGCTCGGCCAACTATTGATACCCGTTGAAGACTGAAACGAGGCGGCTGGGTGCGGCCGGTCAGGTTTTCCTTTTGACGGTAAAGCTCCACGAACTCTTCGTAAGGAAAACCCAGAATCGCCCGAAGCCGACCGTCGTCGTCCGGCAGCCAGTATTCGTTCGGCAAAAGGGAATCGATTCGGGCCGGTACGGTTGGCGTCTGTCCATTTTGGGGCGGGGTCGATTCGGATTCGACCGTCTCGGTCGGTAGGGGCGCAACCGGAGATTCGTCCTCTTGCGCAAAGACAAGACAACCGAACAGCAGCAGGGAAACCCACCCTGCCGTCGGAAAAATGAACCTACCCGGTAACACGTTTTTTTCAGCCGACTTGCCTTCAAAACTATCGGGCAAGTCTCGCTATTCCCCCATCGGTTTGGCTCTGACAGAATCGAGCCGGACTAGACCAATTACCTCTTCAAATCTAGGCAGAAAAGCCCTCATTTCCAGTCTAATCGCTCGCTGCAATAGAATAAAGCGCCAAACCTGAAATCCGCCGAATAGCGGTCCGGGAGGGGGGCAGGAGCCAGAAAATGGGGACTGGCTCCGTCGACGATTGGGTATTGCAGTGGTGATTCATGGTGCCGACGGTGCCTGTCCCCTTTTTCGGGCGGGGACACCGGGGTGCCGTGGAAAAGGGGGACAGGCACCGAGCCGGGGGGATTTCCAGCGGGTTGGGCATATATTTGTGCTCGGAGCCAGTCCCCTTTTTCCACTCCCGAAATGCACCGCGGGAGCAGAAATCGATCAGTTTCGAGCGTCATGAACCAGTTGGCGAAGCTCGTCGTGGAGCGAATCGCCGGCCGCGGCCAGGAATTGGCCCGTATTGAGCACGAAATCACCCCCGTCCGGGCTTGTTAGCACCCCGCCGGCCTCGCGGATAATCAGTGCACCGGCTGCCAC
>CAYYOX010000695.1:0-3970 GCA_964473065.1 uncultured Planctomycetaceae bacterium
CGCATTAGTTTACGAATTGTCCTCGCTATTGTCAACTATTGGAGTGCGGGAGTGCGTTGTTAGCACCTTTGGAGTATATAGGGTGGGTCGAGGAACGAAGACCCACGCGGGATTTATGGCGAGGACAAGAATGAACATGTCTCACGCAAAGGCGCGAAGACGCAAAGGAAGTAAGGTGAATACGTGTTTTCCAACTCTTCTTTGCGTCTTCGCGCCTTTGCGTGAGACCTTCTTACTCTTGCCCGATTCCGCGTGGGTCTTCGTTCCTCGACCCACCCTACAAGGATTCTCCGAATCACGAAATGCTGTTTAGTATGTTCGGCCGAAGTCGCGTTGCTGCGGGATGGTTACGGCGTCGGGCATGTCGACTCGCGGTTTGGCCAATAGGGCTTCCTTGCCTTGGCGGATGGCGGCTAGGAGTTGTTGGTAGTGCGGGTTGTCGGTGGTCTTGAACGGGGCGTTCTCTTCGGCCGCTTTCCCGCCGGCCGATTGGGCCAGATGTTTTACCAATACGCCGCTGTACTCGGGACGCGTGAGATTGATCTGCCGATGGCCAACATTCTTAGCCTCGCCCGGCAGACCGGCGGCCGTGTAGGCCTTGCTGAACGCCTCGAACCAGGGCAGCGGCTGCCTGTGCTCGTCGAACCACGTGTCGCGACCGCCGAACGAATACGGTCGGGTCATGTCCCAGGTGGCATAGTAGGGCACGTTGGCATCGATCCAACTGTAGATCCTGCGCCGACTCTCGTCGTCCAGCTTCACGCCCTCGACCTCTGGTCGGAGGACCTCCCTGTGTTCTTCTTCGATCAGTTCAGTCAGTCGGCTGACGTACGAACCGCTCGCCATCGGCGGGAAGTTGCCGGTCGGGCCGGGGTTGATGTGGTATCGGGCGACCAATCCGCTGGTGAACACGAGCGACTCGAAGGCCATGTTGAACAGTCGCGTCTTGTCGCCCGAGAGATCGATATCGCCGTCGGGCGTCGGTCCTTGATGGCACTCGACGCAATACTTATCCAACACGGGCTGCACCTGACGCACGAAGTCGACCGGCCCGGCGCCCCAGGGCGGTGCGACAATGTGATCGGGGTCCCGGCTCAGGCGTGCCATGGCCCGGGAGTTGCGCGGCGGGGTGCGGGAGCGCGACTCGTGGCAGCCGATGCAGCTTTGCGTCTCGCCGTCGGTCAGTTGGGTGGTGGTGCCCATGCGGCGGATCTCCTTGCCCGTGGCGTCGAGTGCTTGGAAATAGAGCTCTACGCCGGCCGGGGCAGTGAAGTAGGCCGAGCCGTCCTCGTAGACGGGCACGGTGCCGTAGTTGTACTTCACGTAGTAAGAACCTTCGCCGATGGCCGGGTAATGATCGCTGTAGCGGGGCCCTTCGGTGTTATACTTCTTGGGGATCTGCGACATGATGCGCAGCTCTTTGACTTGGCCCCGCTGGACGCCGAATTCCAACAGCCCCTGATAGACGTCCTGCACGAAGTAGCGGCCCTGGCCTTGCGGCTTCTCGGGCGCATGGCCGGGGGTTGTGTGCGGCTTCGGGCGAGGTTGCAGGGGGATCGGGTTGAAGCAGGAGATCGTCTCGGCGTCGTACAACGGCGCCTTGTTGCCCTGGTCGTCCATCAGATACAAGCGATACCGCTCGGGTCCGCCTTCGGGCGGTCCGCCATAGGAGACCAGGAACAGGTCCTCCTCGATCGGCCAAGGGTCGGTGTAGCTCCAGGGATAGAAGACATCGCCGGGACCCCAATTCGTTTCCTGCCAGTTCGTTCCCTTGGTCGGACGATAGGGCACATCGGGTGTGAGCGTTCGCATGGCCTCGACGCTTTCGATGCCTTGGCTGCGATCGATGATGGCGATGCCGCCCAGCGGCGGGTAGTGATGGGCCGCCATTACGCAGATCACCTTGCGCGTGCCGGGGATCTGCTTGGCTCCGTAGATCGCGTTGGGGATGGTCAGCGTATTGCCGTAGTAAAGCTGCACCCGGCTGCCATCGGGGTTGATCGTCCAGAGGGCCTCGGTGCAGAAGATGTTCTTGTCCTGATATTCCCAGCGGGTGAACAGGATCGACCCGTCGTCCATCACGTAGGGCGTCATGTCGCAGAGCGTGGTGTATTCCAGCCGCCGCATATTGCTGCCGTCCGGGTCGATGACGTGCAACGCGGCCGCCAGGAAGTCCTGGCAGAGTGAGAACGAGCCGACCCGGGTCGAGTTGAACACGATCCGCCCGTCAGGCAAATAGACCGGGCTGAAGTCGTGGTATCGTCCGGTGGTCAACTGCCGCAAGCCCGAGCCGTCGATGTTGATCTCGTAGATGTGGAACGAGTCTTCCCGCTTGGGGACCTCTTTCTTGTAGCCGAACACCAGCTTCTTCGCGTCGTAAGAAGGGCTCATGTCGAAGATGAATCCCTCAGGATCGTCGAAGATCGTCTTGACGCCGTCTTCAGGCAGCGAGGTCCGCCGACCAGAGGTCGAGGCCGGGTCGTAGACGCAGATGGCCGAGCCGACGCTGGTCATGCGTGCGTGCATGGTGGCGTTCGTACCGTTGCGACCTTGGGCCTTGCGCTGGATGAAGGCCACCGGCGGACAGCGGCCGATAAAGTCCTCGGTCTGGCTGGCGGACGAACTGGTCGAGAGAGAGACGGCCAACGCAAGAAATGCTACCGACCGCAAGAGCTTGCGAGCGAGGGGATTCATTCTTGTCCTCCTTACAAGAGACGCGTACCGAAACGGTCCTTTCAGTCTATTCCAGCAGGAGAGCGAATGCAATACGCCCCGGCATGGGGGGAAGGAATATCGAATGTCGAACAAGGAGTGATGAATGGCGAAGGTAGGACGGTTGGTTGCCAAGTTGACTCGTGGTTTACGGTCCTCTTTGCCTAGGAAACCGCCTTCTTCCTTCGATATTCCTTGTT
Organism: uncultured Planctomycetaceae bacterium; assembly: GCA_964473065.1. Taxonomy (GTDB): domain Bacteria; phylum Planctomycetota; class Planctomycetia; order Pirellulales; family Thermoguttaceae; genus CAYYOX01. Next base: position 2,913 of record CAYYOX010000695.1, read on the forward strand.
CGATATTCGATATTCAGTTTGCCCGGCGGTAACGCATCTTGCACCAAACAAAAAAAGCTCACCCGGGTCGAGGTCCGGGTGAGCTTCTGTATGGCTACGCGGGGCTTGGGGAGAGGAAGCCGCCAAGCCCCGCGCGTTTTGCCATAAAGGGGGAGAGGGAGAACGCTATCCTACACGCCGGCGGTTTCCTCCGCGTGCGTGGTTATTTGAGTACTCGAACTCTTGTCGGTCTTGAACCGGCTGACCAGGCTTTGCAAGGCACTTGCTTGGGCGCCGAGCTCTTCGCTGCTGGAAGCCATCTCTTCGCTTCCGGCGGCTGCCTGCTCGGTGATTTGCGAGATACCTTGAATGGCCTCGGCCACTTGCCCGGCGTTGCTGGCCTGCTCGATCGTGGCCGTGGCGATCTCGGTGATCTTCGAGACCGTGGCTTCCACGCCCTCGATGATCTCCTTCAAGGCAACGCCCGTCTCGTCGCTCAGTTGGGCCCCTTCCTGGACCCGAGCGCTCGATTCCTTGATCAGCGACGTGATCTCGCCGGCCGCCTGATTGGACCTTTCGGCCAACTTGCGGACCTCGTCGGCCACGACGGCGAATCCCATGCCGTGCTCGCCGGCCCGGGCCGCCTCGATGGCTGCGTTGAGAGCCAACAAGTTGGTCTGGCTGGCGATTTCCGAGATCACCTGGATGATCTCGGCGATCTGATCCGAACTGGTCCGGATCAGTTCCATGGCCTCGATCGACTTTTGCACCGCCTGGCCACCCTTTTCGGCCAGTTGGTTGGTCTTGTTGGCCACTTCGTCGGCCTCGGAGGCATTGGTCTTCACGCCGTCGATCGACGCGTTGAGTTCCTCGACCGAAGCACTGACTTCCTCGACGCTCGAACTCTGCGTTTGGGCGCCGGAGGCCAACGATTGGGAACTCTCGGCAATCACTCGCGAGCCTTCGGTAAACTGGGCCGCGCTCTCGGTCACTTGACCGATCACATTGGAGAGGTCGCCGAGCATCTGCTTGATGCCGCCGGCCAACTCGTCGATGGCCTCGTCGCCTTCGACCTTGAC
>CAYYOX010000696.1:0-3962 GCA_964473065.1 uncultured Planctomycetaceae bacterium
ACCGACCTGACCTTGCGGCTGTTGCGCGACGACGGCGCTGTCGTTTATGTCAACGGGCAAGAGATGATCCGCGATAACATGCCCGCGGCCCCGGCGCTGATCGATTACCAAACGCTGGCCCCCGGCTTCACTGCGGTTCCCGAAGAGAACCAGTTCTTCACGCACACGCTCGATCCCGGGTCGCTGGTCGACGGCACGAACGTGTTGGCGGTCGAAGTCCATCAAGCCGGCGTCAGCAGTTCCGACATCAGCCTCGATGCGGAACTGAAGGCCTATTATGAGAGCGAGTTAGAAGGCGGGCCGCTGATCAGCGAGTTCGTAACTGCCAACTACCTCTCTTTAGAAGATGAGGTGGGTGACTCGCCCGATTGGATCGAAATCTACAACCCCACCGCCGGAACGATCAACCTCGAAGGATGGTGTCTGACCGATAACCCCAACAACCTGGACAAGTGGCGTTTCCCGGCCGTGGTCATCGCGCCGAACGACTATCTGGTGGTCTTCGCTTCGGGGCGCGATCAGACCGACCCGGCCGGTCAGTTGCACACGAACTTCCAACTCAGTTCGTCCGGCGAGTACCTGGCACTGGTCCAGCCGGACCGAGTGACCATCGCGCACGAATACGCGCCGGCGTACCCGCGCCAGTTCGAGGACATTTCCTATGGCGTAGTGCAGCGCACGGCCCAGTTCGTGCCGGATTCGGCGGCCGTGGCCTACCAAGTTCCCGATGGCCCATTGGACGCCGATTGGGCGATGCCCGACTTTGACGACTCCGCATGGGACGGCAATGCCCGATCGTCGGCGATCATGATCACCGAGGCCGGCACGGGATCGCCCGATTTCTTCGAAATCCAAAACGTCTCGTCCAGCACGGTCGACACGTCCGACTGGATCGTGGTGGCCAATAACGCCATTGAGGACCTCATCAACGCCGTACATGCGCCGGTCTGGCAGTTCCCAGGTCCGATGGGACCCGGGGAATTGCTCTACCGCCCGGATATTACGGGAGACAACATCTTCTGGCGCAACTATGACTTCGGATGGGTCATGGTTCTCGACGGGCAGGGAGCGGTCATGGACTTCGTCGTCTGGGGCTATACGGCCGACGACGTGGCCGGGATGAGCATCGATGCGGGGCCTTTCCTGGGTGTTACGGTCGCAGACCAGTGGAACGGCGAGCCCGTTTCGACCGTTGGCGCCACCTCGACTTCCGTCTCGCGAACGGGAAACTATGACCACAACAACGCCACCGACTGGAGCTTCGAGCTGGCTGTGTCCGGCGACGCGCAGAACGACGGGCTGACAATGCCTTTCGCCTTGGGGCCAACCACCGGAATCGGATTCAGCGGCGGCGGATTGGACGAGGCGATCCGCACCGATATCCGGGCGGACATGCTCGGCGTGAATGCTTCGTTGTTGACGCGAATCGACTTCGACGTCGACGATCCGGAGGACCTGGAAACGCTCCTGCTGCGGATGAAGTATAACGACGGTTTCGTGGCCTATCTTAACGGCCAGGAAATTGCGCGACGCAACGCACCCGGCGGCTTGGCCTGGGACTCGACCGCGACCGCAACCCGCACCGTCGGGCAGTCGGCCGTCGCGGAATCGATCAACGTATCCGATGCCGTGGAGCATCTGGTCGTCGGAACCAACGTGTTGGCCATCCACGGTCTGAACAATAACGCTGCCGACGCGGAATTCCTGATCTTGCCGGAATTGGTCGGCATTTACACGCATGAGCAGACCATCGAAGGCTTTTTCACCGTGCCGACGCCGGGGGAACCGAACGATGCCGATTCGCTGCTGTTGGGACCCGTCGTGTCCGACGTGACCGAGAATCCGCCTCCGCCGGCCGACGGAGACGATCTGATCATCACGGCCGCGGTCGAATCTTCGAATGTCGGTCTGGCCAGCGTACAGATGGCCTATCGCGTGATGTTCGATTCGGAAACGACCGTCACCATGCTGGACGACGGCTTTGGCGCCGACGCCACGGCCGGCGACGGAATCTACACGGCAGTGATCCCCCACGCAATCTCCGCGCCCGGCGAGATGGTCCGCTGGCGGATCATCGCCACCGATGTGCTGGGCGCCGAAACGGGCGGTCCAAGGTTTCTCGACCAGGCCGGCACCGAACGATCACCCGAATACTTCGGCACCGTGGTCGTCGACCCTGCGATCAGCACGGCCTTGCCCGTCTTTCACCGGTTCCTCGCCTCGCCGGGCTCGGCCGAAACGTGGGGCGGGACCCGGGCCTCGGTCTTCTATCTCGACGAGTTCTACGACAACATCTACGTCCGGATCCGCGGCGACACGGCCCAATGGTGGCCCAAGAAGGCCTACAAGTTCGACTTCAACAAAGGGCACCATTTCCGCTTCGACCCCGCCCAGGCGCGAGTCGAAGAGATCAACGTCAACACGACCTATACCGACAAGTCGTACGTCCGGACGTTCTTGGCCTACGACACGTTTCGCGATGCGGGCGTGGTCGGTTCGTTCGCGTTTCCGCTACGGATGGAGCAAAACGGCAGCTTCTTCTCCGTCGCCCAGTTCGTCGAGCAAGTCGACAAGCAATTGCTCGACCACCACGACCTCGACGGCGAAGGGGCCCTTTACAAGGCCAAGGCCAACTTTCTGCGCGGCGCCGCCACCAGCGGCATCGAGAAAAAAACCCGCCATTACGAGGGCTTCTCCGATCTGCAAGCGCTAATCAACGGCCTGGCACTTAGCGGCCCGTCGTTGGATACCTTCATGTTCGACAACGTCGACTTGCCCGCGCAAATCAACTACATGGCCGCCAACGTGGTCATCCAAAACATCGATCGCACGGTCAAAAACTACTACGTCTATCGCGACACCAACGGTGACGGCGAGTGGCGAATGCTGCCTTGGGACGTCGACCTGACCTTCGGGCCGGATGCCCTGAACACCGACGTGGTCGACGCCACCGACGACAGCCAGCCGGACAGCGTATCGCATCCCTTGATGGGTGGACTCCAAGTTCCCTTCCATGGACTTTGGAACAGCATGCTGGAGGCCGTCTTCCAGCGTCCCGAGACGGTGGAGATGTTCTATCGCCGCGTGCGTACGCTTACCGATCAGTTCCTCGGCACGACCTACTACGAAGACCGAATCGACGAGTACGTCGCGATGCTCGGCCCCGATGTGCTGCGGGACAAAGCAGCATGGGGTGGCAATGCCCATTTCCCCGGCGCCAGCTACACACTCCAACAGGCCACCGACCGCATCAAGAACGAGTATGTTGCCCGACGCCGCCCCCACTTGTTCACCACCCACAACGTCGATAATGGCGGACTGATCCCCAACGAACAGCCCGACTTCGCCGCTCTGCCGGAAGGCTCGCGGAATATCGCGTTCGGGAACCTCGAATTCGCACCCCCGTCCGGGAATCAGGATGAGGAATACCTCGAAATCGTCAATAGCAACTCGTTCGCCGTGGATATCTCCGGTTGGCAGTTGACCGATGGCGTCCGGTTTACGTTCGGCGGGGGGACGGTCATTCCGGCCGGCAATACGCTCTATGTCTCGCCGGATGTGGCGACGTTTCGGAATCGGGCCAGCGGGCCGTCCGGTGGGCAGAAACTGTTTGTGCAAGGCGGATACGACGGACATCTCTCCTCGTTCGGCGAAACGATCGAGCTACGCGATGCCGACGGAGAGATCGTCACTTCGCTGAGCTACCCAGGCAATCCCAGCGAGGCGCAACAATACTTGCGAATCTCCGAAATCATGTACAACCCGCCGGGACCCTTTCCCGACGAGATCGCGGCCGGCTTGGACAACAACGATCTGTTCGAGTACGTCGAACTGCTGAACACGGGCTCGAACGCCTTGCCGCTGGAAGACATTCAGTTCACCGACGGCGTGGCCTTCAACTTTGCCGACATCATGCTGTTTCCCGGCGAACGGGCGCTGGTCGTGGGTAACCAGACGGCTTT
>CAYYOX010000697.1:0-1657 GCA_964473065.1 uncultured Planctomycetaceae bacterium
AAAGCGCTGGGCCCAGTTCTGAAAACAGGACCCAGCCGCTCGGCGACGCGACACTCGGCGACGTGGCGCTGAGCGATGTGCTGGTAAACGGCCGGTTGGAGTGGCTTCGCCAGTTTGAGGAAGTGCACAAGAAGGACCGCGATGTGGCGGCCAAAGCTGTGGATGAATTGTTGATCGACTGGGCGTAACGGTATCGGGTAGTCGGGGCTAGCTGAGGTCGTGCTTGGCTAGTTTGTCGCGGAAGGTTGAGGGCTTCATGCCGAGCTTGGCGGCGGCGGCCGTCTTGTTGCCGCCGGTGGCTCGGAGCGCTTCCTGCAGCAGCTCGCGTTCGGCGTGAGCCATGGTAGAGTGGAAATCGGTCCCGCGCGGTTTGCTCTGCTCGGGCAGTATTGCCAATCCGGCCATTTCGGCGGTGAGCAACTCGGTCGTGATTCTTCCCGAGCCGACCAACAATGCCCGTTCCAGCGTATGGGCCAACTCGCGGACGTTGCCGGGCCAATCGTGCTGCAAGAGGACTTCCATGGCGCTGGGGTCGACATCGTAGCGGCCGTCCTTGGCAATGCGGTTCAGTAGGTGCTCGACCAGATCGGGGATGTCTTCGCGGCGATCTCGCAGCGGGGGGATGTTGATCCGCAGGACATCGAGTCGGTAGTACAGGTCCTCGCGAAAGGTTCTCGCGCCGATCTTCTCCAGGAGATTCATTTTGGTGGAGGCAATGATTCGCACGTCGGCGTGGATCAACCCGGTGGCGCCGACCCGCTCGAACACTTTTTCTTCAATTGCCCGCAACAATTTGGATTGCTGAGTCAGCGGGATATCGTCGACGTCATCGAGATAGAGGGAGCCGCCTTCGGCCAGTTCGAAGCGGCCTTTTCGCTTTTCATCGGCGCCGGTGAAGGAGCCTCTTTCATGGCCGTAGAGTTCGCTTTCGATCAACTGCGGCGGAAAGAGGGTGCATCCGACCTTGACATAGGGAAACGAGTGTCGATGGGAGTTGCGGTGGATCACGGTGGCGATCAGGTCTTTACCCACGCCCGTTTCTCCATGCAGCAGCACGTTGGTATCGCTGCGGGAGCAGATTTCAACCATCCATTTCACTTGGGCCATGGCGGTGGAGCGTCCGATGATGGCGGCATTGATTTCAGGAGCGGTCGGCTCGGTAATCTCGTCAGGCTGCTTCCGGCGATCGATCCTCGCCAGCAACGGGAAAAGGTCCTCGTTACGAAAGGGCTTGGTGAGGAAGTCGAACGCGCCGAGTTTTACCGCCTCGACAGCCACGGGAATACTCCCGTAAGCCGTCATCATGATCACTTCCATGTCGGTTGCGGGTCCTTGCTTGATGCGTTTAAGCAACTCGATTCCGTCGAGCTTGGGCATCTTCAGGTCGGTTACCACGACGTCGAACGGTCCCGACTGGAGGTGTTCCCAGCCTTCTTGGCCGTCGGCGGCGGCGACCACGTCATAGCCCTGTGCGGCCAGATCGTCGGTCAAGGTAACTCGCTTGATCTTCTCGTCTTCAACAATCAGGATTCTCATGTTTGCTCTGTCGCATTCTCGATTTGGGCAGCGTTTAGTATGACGGTGAAGGTGGCGCCTTGGCCTAGGGTGCTGTTGACCTTGATGCGGCCTCCCATTTCGTAGATCAGCATCCGGCACA
>CAYYOX010000697.1:1757-3958 GCA_964473065.1 uncultured Planctomycetaceae bacterium
AGGGTGCTGTTGACCTTGATGCGGCCTCCCATTTCGTAGATCAGCATCCGGCACAACCCCAATCCCAGGCCGGTTCCACCGGATTCACCTCGGGTAGTGTAAAAGGGTTCGAAGATTTTTTCCAGTTCGCCGTGCGGAATTCCGACACCCGTGTCGCCGACGTCAATGGCGACCGAATCCATACGGTCTTCGTCCTTGCGTCCCAAGGCATAGGTGCGTAAAGTTAGCGTGCCACCGTGGGGCATGGCGGCTATGGCGTTGGTGCAGAGGTTAAACAGCACTTCCTGCAAGGTATATGGATCGCCTTGTACGGACTCGACATTCCCCAGCGTGGTTGTGATTTGGATATTTGGTCCGTAGCTCGTGCCGAGAACCTGCAAGGTGCCTTCGACGGCCTGATTGACGTTGGTGTCTTGCAGGGTGATACCCCGCGGTCTGGCAAAGGCTTGTACGCGCTTGGCCGTCCGTTCGATTCGCTCGAGTGCTTCGCCCATCATTTCGATGTATTCGTTCAGTTGTTCGTCGTCCTTGACGCGTTCGCCGATTCGCCGCAGGCAGTTTTGCACGCCGTCCAGGGGATTGGCGATCTGATGGGCAATGCCGGCCACCAACTGGCCGATGCCGAGCATTTTCTCCTTTTGACGAAGTTGGGCGTGGGTCCGATCCACGTAATAGTGGATCGACACGGTGAAATACACGGTGAACCACATGGAACTGGATAACGCGACGAACAACCCTATCAGGTACATTTTGTCGAGCGCTTTGTGTCCCCCGGTAGGATCGCCGGGAAAGTGGATCGGGAACAACGGGATCCAATCCTGATATTCCCCCAGCAGGGCCACACCGACAAAGATCGTCGCCATGGCCGCCACCACGTACGGCATGGGGCCGTGCAGATACATGCTGGCAATAATCATGTGGAACACAAAGAAGAACAAGAACGGGTTACGCGGCAGATCGGAGAAGTACAGCAACAACGTCAGGGCGATCAGATCGACGGTGATCTGCATGAAGATGTTCCACTGAACGTCCCGCTCGGCAGTGGCCCAATTCCGATGGCCGTACCAGAATGCCAGGTTACATAGGGCCAGCGCGCCCCCAACTCCGTAGAGTGCACACAACGCCAACGGATCCACGACCACGTGAAGCACGGCCGAACTCAACCAGACCACGATGAAGATCGATGCGCAAGCAATCCATCGCAACGATACGAGCCATCGAGCGCCTTCGGGAGGAAGTTTCATGGGCGGGGATGAAGGATTGGGGGTTGCCTGGTGATTCGCAGTACGTCTATTCTTGGGGTTCTTTACCCAATTCCACCGTGGCCGAGCGGTTTTCCGGGTCCAAGGTTACGACGACATAGTCGCCAATCTGGGCGCCTCGCTCGCGCATGAAGGCGCCGAGCCCCCAGGCACGTCCGTCCTTGGTGGCCAGCGTGCCGATCTCTTCACCGTCGGATCCCAACAGTTGATACCGGCCGCGAATCACCTTCTTAAGCACCGCAGGGATGGTGATCACGGCATACGTGCTGGCCGCCTTCGAGAGGTGATAGCTTAGCCAGATCTTGCCGTCCTCGGTCTGGCCGTGGCTCTCCAGCACACGGTGGCTTAAACGCTTCGCGCGTCGGCCGGCGATCAGTTCGTCGATCTTCTTTTGCGAGACTTTCGTACCCAACAGCCCGTACACGCTATGCCCAAACTGCGCAATCACGGGCGACCACGAGACAAAGGCGTGGAAGCTGAAGCGGTTCATTCCAGCCGCCACGCACAAGTCTTCCATAGCCCCGCGCTCCATGACCGGTCCGTGTTCGGTGAGTACGCGGACCAATTGGGCCTCCACGCCGGTAAGCGATTTGCGCCAATCGCGCGGCGGGTCCGAGGAGATCTTGTTTCCCTCGATTCGCGCGTCGGGCATCTGCCGGCAGTATTCCAACAACACGTTTTCCGGCGGGGGCTCTTTCCATAATCGCCGGTTGCGTGCCATCGCCGTGCGCATCTGCGAAACGGTGACTTTTTCCGCCACGGACAGGATCTTGTCGATGGCCTTCGGCAGACCGTGTTTGGCGATCGGAAGTAGCCGGAACCAACCGCGCCGCTCGTCCAGCCACGAAAAACCGTCGATCAGTTGGATGGCTTCCCTCACCAATTGTGTGGCCGCATGACCGGGGAACTTCTCCGAGACGACCTGCTCGATTCTTGCCA
>CAYYOX010000698.1:0-3926 GCA_964473065.1 uncultured Planctomycetaceae bacterium
AGGGCAATGAACCGATAATTTCAAAAGTAAGCACCATTGGGCGCTAGCCGCCGGTCTGCTCGTGGTCATTCCCGCCACCAGGAACAACGAACCGGCGGCTAGCGCCTTGCCGCTCACACGCGGTGGGTAAATCCTCATCCGCCGCTCGCCTAAGAGCGTATCCAACCTGTAGGGTGCGTGGAGTCAGTCCCCTTTGTTCCACTCTACAAAACCGACTTTCTAGTTCTCCGGGATGCGAAATAGGCACCCTTGACACGCCGCTTGCAATGGGGGATACTGAAGCTACGGATTCTCCGCGATGGGCAGTCGCGCCACATCGTGTTTTTCCATCCTGGTCATCATACCCGACCAACTGTTCGTCGAAAGGCAAAAGGACAAGCCGGCTTTCGTTCTGCCCGGCGCAGCCGAAGCGATAAGTACGAAAGTCAAACAAGAAGAAAGGACTTCATGATGTCGCGTTTCTTCCTTTCCATGTTGGTAATGACGATCGTGCTTGGCGCCATCCCTGCCTTGGGCGCGTCGAAACCGGACCCCGAGTGGTATCTTCGCCAGGATACTTGGCAAGAGACGGTACGCGTGTCGCACGAGGCGCTCACACGGCATATCGAAAAGACGCTCGTCGCCACCGTGGACAGTGCGACCTTCGGCCCGTGGTGGTCGATCGGGCCTATTGCCGCGCCCTCGGGCAAGGACGGCTTTGCTCTGGCCTACCCGCTGGAGCAGGACCTCGACATCGCGAAGGAGCATGGAGCCCATCGCTGGAAGCGCGAGACCCGACCGGACGGGCAGTGGCACGGCGACGTCAACCTACCCGGCCGCACTTCGATCTACATGCAGCGCAAGGTGACGGCACCCGCCGCGGTGACGATCACCGTCTATGTCGGCTGCGACGACCAGTCGAAAGTATGGCTCAACGGCCAGCACGTGAAAACGCTGCCAAATTGTTCCCGCGGCGCACCCGTCGAACTGCGGCTTCAGAAGGGCGAGAACCAACTGCTGGTAAAGTATCACAATATCGGAGGCAATAAGGGATACGTCTTCTCTCTGACGCCGAAGATCACCAACGGCAAATCGATGGCCAACAGTCCCACGGTGATCTTGTGGGGATTGGTTCAACGGGACTTTCCCGATGCGGCCGCACAGCGACGCATCCGATGGGAACGTGAAGACGGCATCTGGAACGCCGAGTGGCAAGCGGGCGATTTCCACGCCATCGCCGCGAGCTATGCGACAGCCACGCGTAAGCAAGTGTCGCTCGAAGCCCTAGCCGTCGAGTTGGCGCCCAAGTCATACAGCCCCGCCGATCTTGGCGGCGTTCGCGCGATCTACTACCGCGCCCGTGCGATCGACGAAATGGCCGAGACGGTCGCCGGGCTCGACTTCGCTCCGTTGCGGCTTGCGATCACCGACCTAAGCGACTCGTTCGGCGAGAAGTATCCCCAGGGAAAACTTTATCTCGATCGGCTGGCCAAACTGGAGCAGCTTAGCAAGGCCGCCGTGCAAGAAGGCGCCGCCGGGGCGGAGAAACTCACCCGGGTGGTCGACGACTTCGAGACGCTCCGCAGCGAGGCCCTGTTGGCCAACCCGCTGTTGAACTTCGACAAGCTGCTGTTGATCAAGCGTCGCGGCAACCTCGGTCTGCCGCAGAATTGGCAGGGTAACTGCGTGATGCGCGGCAAATACGACAACGAGATCGCGGTGCTCTCGCCCGTGCGTCCCGACGGCGAGTTGACCACGCTCTACCGGCCCGAAAAAGAGGTCTTTGTTGGGGATGTCGATCTGCACTGGGACGCCGGGCGGATGATCTTCTCCATGCCCGGCGAAAACAATAGGTATCAAATCTTCGAGCTGGGCGTCGACGGAGAAGGCTTACGGCAGGTGACGCCCACCGAGCCGGACATCGACAACTACGACGCCTGTTATCTGCCCAACGAGAAAATCATCTACGGATCGACCGGCTGTTTCCAGGGCGTACCATGCGTGGGCGGCGCGAGCCAGGTCGCCAACCTCTATGTGATCGACCCCGACGGCAACGGCATCCGGCGACTCTGTTTCGATCAGGACCACGACTGGTACCCGAGCGTGACCAATGACGGCCGCGTGATCTTTACGCGTTGGGAGTATAGCGACACGCCGCACTATTTCACCCGCGTGGTGATGCGGATGAACCCCGACGGCACCAACCAGACGGCCCTCTACGGCAGCAACTCCTACTGGCCCAACTCGACGTTCTACGCCCGCACGATCCCCGAGCACCCGTCGAAGTTCGTGGGCGTCATCTCGGGCCACCATGGCGTGCCGCGAATGGGCGAACTGATCGTCTTCGATCCGGCATTGGGTCAGCACGAAGCGGACGGCGTGGTGCAGCGGATCCCCGGTTATGGACAGAAGGTCGAGCCGATCATCCGCGACCAACTGGTCAATAATTCCTGGCCGCGGTTCTTGCATCCCTTCCCGCTGAGCGAGAAATACTTCCTCACGGCCTGTCAGCCGGACGCGAAGTCCCCCTGGGGTATCTATCTGGTCGACGTGTTCGACAACTTTGTGCCGATCTGCGTCCAGCCGGGCGTCGCGATGCTCGAACCGGTGCCGTTGCGGGCGACCAAGCGGCCGCCGGTCCTGCCTGAAAAGATCGACCCCCGCAGCAAGGATGCGCTCGTTCAACTCGTCGACGTCTACGCGGGCGGCGGCCTGAAAGGCGTTGCCCGAGGCACGGTGAAGCAACTTCGCGTGTACGCCTTCGATTACGGCTACCAGGGCCTGGCCAACCACACCTACATCGGCATCGAAGGGCCGTGGGACGTGCATCGCATCCTGGGCACCGTCCAGGTCGAAGCGGACGGCTCGGCCGTGTTTCGTGTCCCGGCCAACACACCCATTGCCGTGCAACCGCTGGACGAGGACGGCAAGGCCCTGCAGTTAATGCGGAGTTGGTTCACGGCCATGCCGGGCGAGACAATCTCGTGCGTCGGCTGCCATGAGAAGACCACCGACGCCCCGCCCATGCAGGAGACGCTCGCCTCAAGGAAACCACCGCAAACGATCCGACCCTGGTTTGGGGTGGCGCGTGGCTACAGCTTCGACCGCGAGGTGCAGCCGGTGCTCGATAAGCATTGCGTCGGTTGCCACCAGGACAAGCCATACAACGGCCAGCAGCTCTCCGACCTGCGGCAGGACAACGTGCGAACGTTCAGCCGGGCGTATAAGACTTTGCAACGATACGTTCGCCGCCCCGGTCCGGAAAGCGACTACCACATGTTCCCGCCTGCCGAGTACCACGCCGACACCAGCCCGCTGATTCAGATGCTGACCAAGGGGCACCACGGGGTCAAGCTCGACCGCGAAGCCTACGAGCGGCTCTACACGTGGATCGACCTGAACGTACCCTACTACGGCACGTGGGGCGAGTTCGGTAAGATCCCCAACGGCCAGCGCCAGCGGCGCGTCGAGATGCGGAAGTTATATGAAGGCATCGACGCCGACTATGAGATAATTCCGGAGGTATCCAGCCAGCCGATCGAACCGATCATCCCCGCGCCGCCCCAGATTGACCGGGGCAGGGCGGTCCAAACGGTCGCCGTGGAGTGTCCCGATTGGCCGTTCAACGCCGCCGAGGCGCGTCGCCGCCAGGGCGAGAACCGCGAACGAACCATCACGCTCGGCATGGCGGGCAATAGGCCGGTCCAAGTCACGCTGGTCCGCATCCCGGCCAGTGAGTTCGTGATGGGTGACCCGGCCGACGAGAGCCCGCCCTTCCGGTGCAAGATCGAACGGACGTTCTGGATCGCAAAAACAACAATCACCAACGAGCAGTTCAACCTGTTCGACCCGGCCCACGACAGCCGCTATCGCGACCGGGGCGGCAAGGATCATAGCAACCGCGGCGTGCCGATGACTCGGCCGAGCCAACCGGCCCGTCGGGTCCG
>CAYYOX010000699.1:0-3925 GCA_964473065.1 uncultured Planctomycetaceae bacterium
ACGTAGCTACGACAGTGTGTCACGCAATTCCCAGGGGCATGAATAATCCAGGCTATCAATTTCTACCTACACCCGACTGTGCAGTTCTCCTGCTGTCGTGGCCCAATTGTTAGCTGGTAGCTGGCAGTTTTGGCAAACGGCGCGGCTTCGTAGTGCCGCAGGGGGGTGGGCTATTTTTTCAGGTGACGACTTCGAGTAGAAGCGACTCGTCACGCCCAGTTGGCGTGCTGCCTGCTTGCATTCTGCCGTCTGGTTGATACATTGGAGGAATCGTGGTCTCGCGCAACGGATTGTCTGGCTTGTACCTTCCAGACAAGGATTTCCCCGCACATCTTCGTGGGGCGAATCTCCGCGTGGTACTGGCCACGGCCCAGCCGGTTGCGGTAATATGGTGTGTTGGGGATCGATCGGAGTCGACACGGGAATCAAAAAATGCAGAACCTGCCTGTACACTGGTCGGAGGGCCTGTTCCTGCGGCCTCACCATTTCCAGGCCGCGGATCGTTCTTGGACGGAGGTTCTGCAAACCTCGGCGCAATGGGACGTCCATTACAACTATGGCGTGCGATCATTGGAGTTGAGCCAGGAGGCACTCGCGAATTATCAGCTCCAGGTGAACGTCTGCCATGCCCGAATGAAGGATGGAACGCTCATCTGTCTGGATGTCGGCCAGGAACTCGATCGGGTCGATTTGAGGGAGGCTTTTGCTGAGAATTCTGTGGTTCGCGTGTTTCTGGCCGTTCCCAAGTTGAAGTTGGGCGTGGCCAACGTCACCAGCGATTCTCAAGACGGAAAACACCGTTACATCGAGATCATGCGGCCGTGTCAGGACGAGAGCCTCGGTGGGAACGAGCAAGAGATTCCGTGCAGGGCCTTGAACGTGCAATTACTCCTCTCCACGCAGGATACGGGGGGTTACGAACTGTTGCCGATTGCCCAGATTCAACGAGCCGGCGAGGAAGAAGCGGTTCCCAAGCTCGACGAAGGCTACTTTCCGCCTGTCCTGGCGATCGACGCGTGGCCCTCGCTGGGGCGAGATATCGTGCAGGCCGTCTACGATATCATCGGCCAGAAGATCGACGTTCTCAGCCAGCAGGTGATCAGTCGCGGCATTTCGTTGGTCAGCCAGGAGCCGGGTGACTTGGATCGTCTGCTGATGTTGTTGAAGCTGAACGAGGCGTATTCCACGTTGCGTGTAATGGCGTTCGCTTCGGGCGTGCATCCTCTGGTGGCATATACCGAGTTGTGTCGCGTGGTGGGACAATTGGCGATTTTCAGCGCCGAGCGCCGCGTACCAGACCTACCGCTTTACGACCATGACGATTTGGCCGGTATTTTCCGGCGGGTCAAAGAACTCATTGAAATGTTGCTCACCAGGATTCGCGACTACGAATACGAGCAGCGATTCTTCCGCGGTGAAGGGCAGGGAATGTCCGTGGCCTTGGAGCCGAAATGGTTTAGTCAAGACTGGGAATGGTTCGTGGGCGTTTATCGCGGTAGTCTTCCCGACGAGGAATGTGACAAGTTACTAACGGCCAGTTTGAACTGGAAACTTGGCAGTGCGCGGCAGGTCGAATACCTGTTTCGGACACGTGCACCGGGGATCCAATTGACGTCCTTGAGCCAGGCTCCCCGTGCCCTCCCCCCTCGTGGCGACGTGAGATACTATGAGGTGGGCAGGGGGAATCCCGCCTGGAACGATGTCTTGGAGACCGAGAGCTTGGCCATGCGGCTTGAGCGAAGCCTGATTGCCAATCGCGACCAACTACAGGGGAAGCAAGAGTTGGTAGTGGGCCTGGCCGGAGACCAATTCCCTCTACAGTTTGCCCTTTTTGCGGTACCGAAACAAACATGACGCCAGAGTTTGCCAAAGCGGTTGACCCGATTTTTGTGCGCGTACTTGGAGTGCTGGAGCGTATTGGACGCGACGAGCCGGTTTCGCCGCAAGATGAGCGGGCAGCCCTCCTCGGTTCCCTTTCCGTAGCCCAAGCACACCTGGGCGACCGGCCGGATTGGCAGCCGGCCAAGTATGCCCTCGTGTCGTGGATCGATGAAGTTCTTATAGAAGCCCCCTGGAAGGGCCATGAATGGTGGATTAACAATACGTTGGAATGGGAGCTATTCCAGTTGGCCGAGACTGCTCAAAGATTTTATACCAACGCCAAGGAAGCCTCCGCGTCGTCGAATTGGGACGCCCTGGAGGTGTCTTACGTGTGTGTGGTTCTGGGATTTCGCGGCATCTATCGGGATCCCAACGCGTGCGCCGCATTGACGGAACCGTTGGGACTTCCGCCGGACCTGGAGACCTGGGCTCGGCAAGTTTCGATGATGATTCAGCTTAGACAAGGTCGGCGCCAGATTCCCAACATTACTGAGCCCCTCCAGCCGGCCGTACCCCTGGAGGGACAATTCATGTTGATTTGGTCTGTATTCCTGGGAATGATCCTCTCTGCTGCCACGGGAATTCTGGCTTTGGTGTTCTACGGGTCCTGATCTGAGGCGCTGTTGCGATGATGAGTTTCCTGCATCGATTCATTTACGCGATCACCTATCCGGTGCGTGCGGTGCTCTATTCGCCGAGCAAGCTTTTTGCACCCTTGCGGTGGCTGGTTGGACTCTCGCTGCCGGTGAAGGCGGCCATGTTCTGCTTTGTTTTTTTGATCATCTGCGTGATCTCGATTTTTGTGTTGAAGCTCTCTGCCCCGGACCTGGGGCCGCCGGAGTTCTTCACCACCATCTTGTTCTGCATCTCGATCCTCGTGGTGGTGATCCCGATCGTAGTATACTTCACCTTGAAGCTTTGGTTGGAGGGCGAAGTTTCGCCGTTCCCCGATATTGATCATGCCTGGGAAGCGGGGATCGCCGAGCTTGGGCGGCAGGGGCTCGACCCTATGCAGATTCCGATGTTCTTGATTCTCGGTTCGGCCGGCGAGAACCGGGAAAGATCGCTTTTCGCTGCTTCTCGGTTGGAGTTCAATTTGGCCGAGGTTCCCAAAGGCCCCAACGCCCTGCACTGGTACGCCAATCCGGAGGGCATTTACTTGGTTTGCACCCAGGCGGGGCGGCTGAGCAAGTTGTGTACGGCGGCCAGAATGACAGCCGAAGTCAAATACTCTGCTCCCAACACGTCGCATACGGGGTCCCCTTCTGCGATCAGCAAGACGATCGTCGCGGATGACAGTTTTCCGATCCCCGCCGCCCAACGGCCGGATGCAGATTCCGGCCCTCCGCCAGACGCGCCTTCCGGTAACATTCGGGGTACGATGGAGATCTTCCCTGAAGCGGCCTTTCCCAAGCCGGCCGCGCCTTCAGGCGAGCCAGCCTCGGAAAAGCGGCCCGTCAAGCTGGATCCCCGCGAGGCGATCGTGGAAGACCGGCGTCTGGAGTATCTCTGCCGGCTCATCCGGCGGCGGCGGCAACCCCTGTGTCCGATCAACGGTGTCTTGACCCTGTTGCCCTTCGGATTCATCCAGCGGAGCCGCCCCGACGCCAACGAAGTACAGCGGGCAGTGAAGGCGGACCTTTCCACCTTGCTCGACGCGGTCAGGCTCCGTTGTCCGGTGACGGCCCTGGTGGTCGATATGGAACAGGAGGAGGGTTTCAAAGAGTTGGCCCGGCGTGTGGGACGCGAGCGTTCCCTCGGCCAGCGTATCGGGAAAGGCTATTCGGTCTCCAATCCCCCCTTGCCAGAGCGATTAAGGGCCCTCTGCGACCACGCTTGCGGATCGTTCGAGGACTGGGTCTACGCCCTGTTTCGCGAGCCAGACTCGCTAAGCAAGACCGGCAACACCAAGCTGTTTTCATTGCTGGTGAAGGTTCGTAGCAGTGTGCAAAGCCGCCTGGAAGACATCCTTGCAGAGGGTTTCGGGGTCCGGGATGCTAAAGGCCGGGATGCTAAAGGCCGGGATGCTAAAGGCCGGGATGCT
>CAYYOX010000700.1:0-3925 GCA_964473065.1 uncultured Planctomycetaceae bacterium
CCGTATGGCTGAACACGCCTTCGGGATCCAATGCGGAGGTGAACTTCTCGGGCAGCCGGGACATGCCGACGGTCGTAAAGAGCACGCCGCCGGAGTTGGCCGGGTTGCAGTCGGAGTCCTGGCCGCATCGGGTCGAGATGACGATCGTTTGGTCCAGGTCGCCTTGGCCGTAGAGCAGGCCCATCACGATGTAGGCCCCGTTGATCTTCGCGTCGATGTTGAACTTGCCCTTGTCGCACGAGGCCTTGCGGTAGTCGGGGTTGTCCTGGTACTTCGCTTCGATCAACTCCCAAGTCTTCTTCCAGTCGTCAGGGTTCTGTTTGTACCACGCCAGCACGTCGCGGATGCACTCGGCGAATTGGCTTCCGGCGGGAACGCACTTCAAACCGGCCTCGATCAGCTTGATCGGGTTGTCTTCAAAGAAGGCCTCGGCGTACATCCCGCCGACGAATTGCCCGCCATAGAGTCCGTCGCCATAGTTCATCAGCCGGCCGAACTTCTCGCCCAACTCGATGGCCACGTTCGGCATACCTGGGGCGATCAGGCCTGCGTAGTCGGCTTCGATCTGGTAGTCGATGTCGTCGGCATGAGTGTTGAACTTTGGATGGCCCGAGTCGGGCGGAGCGATGCCGGCGCGAAGGTTATCACGCCCGGCCTTGTTGGCGTGCCAGAGCGGATAGCCGCTGTTGGCGAAGTCGATGCCCGCCTGACGGATCGAAACATCCCAGCCTGGAAGTTCAAGGGTCGGGAAAAAGGTCATGTCGACGTAGATGTCGTCTTGATGGACCTGGTTGATCATCTCCGGTTTCCACACGGGCATTTTGTCGGCCGGAATGATCTTGCCTTGCCAGTGGAACTCGGTCGGCCCGCCCCAACCGACGCCGGCCATCTGTCCGATCCACCCGGCCATCATCTTGTCGCGATACTCGTCGATCGACAGCCTCCGAAACTCGGCCGCTTCGAGGTTAGGGCCAAAAGCTCCCAAAACCGAAACGAGGATCAGTGTCGCCAAGATCATTCTGCGTCGCATGGTAAGACCTCCTGAGGTGATAGGAAAGTGATTGCCGTCTCGGACGGTCAGTATAACGGACGCCGGTCCTAGTTGGCAAGAGGGCAGGGGGGGGTATCAGGAGATCTGCAAAGTTGTCGAACTGTCATGCGGGCGGCGACACTGGGGCGCCGTGGAAAAAGGGGACAGGCACCGAGCCGGTGAGATTTCCGGCGGGTTTAACATCCATTCATGCTCGGAGCCAGTCCCCATATTTCAGTCCCCATTTTCCACTTTGCAGATCTCCTCGGGGGTGTATCTGACAAAGCCTAGTCGGGCAACGGCCGGTCGGATTCCACGCCGGTAGGGTTCGAGGGGTCCACTTCGAACGTCGGCCAGATCGCTTCGCCGGCCTCCTGTTGGGCGATTGTCTGTGACTCCCAGGAATACGCTCCGGGATAATAAGTTGCGTGATACCGGCTGTACTGCATCGAGTTCACGTCGAGCCAGAGCGTGACCCGGTGAAGATCGTTTGCAGAGACCCAGGCGCCGTGCGTCGCCCGCAGCGCCTTGCCCATGCGTGACTCCCGAGCCCCGAACCGGCCGGCCACGTTGCGAGATCCACCGGTGGGCATGCTGAAGGCCCAATCGCGCGAATCGGCATACCAGACCCACGGCAGCAGCGCCTTGTAGCTGAAGTCCATGGGCTGCTCTTCTTCACGGCGGTGGCACGGCAGGCAGTTGTTCTGAAACACCGGTTCAACCAGCCTGTAGAACGTCAAGGGGCGGGCTTCCTCCAGTTCTACTTCAATGGGCGAAGGAGCGCGACGAAAAGCGATCGGTCGTGTTCCCGGCGGTGCAGGCGTATCCCATTTCGACTCATGGCAGCCGGTGCAGGTGAGCTGTTCACCCGGATGGACGTACGTGCCGGAGCGCATCGACTGGATGGCCATGTTGTTCTCGTCAAGTGTCTGGAAATAGATCAGCTTTCCCACCGGGGCTTCGAAATAGGCGCTGCCGTCTTCCTCGACCGGGACGGTCCCCAACACCATCCGTGCCATGGAAGTGCCGTACGAGGAGGCAGTGGGGACTCCGTTTACAACCGTAACGTCTGGTGTGGCGGCAGGTGCGATTTGGATGATCCGCAGCTTTTTCACATGCAATCCTTCGGGCCACTTAAAATCGGAATCGTAGACGTTCATGATCGAGATGGTCGCACGCTTGTGGTCCTTAAGCCCCGAGCGTTCCCCTTGCCAGGTCCGGGTCGGCAATTCGGGCGGCAGGGGGCGCGAGCGCAGCGGTCTGGGGCTGAAGATGAAGCCGTCTCCCTTCCATCGATAGATCAACTCGCGGTTTCCAAATTGATCGAGCAGCAGCACGTTATGACGGTCGGTTATCAGATAGTAATCCTCGCTCAGCGGCCAAGGCGTATCGTACTCATGCTCGAGGTAAGACGTTGGGTGCGCTGAACCGGCGTAACCGTCGGGCGAATTGTATCCCACCGAACTGCCGCCGACCTCGTGGGGAAGCCGTGAACCGCCGATGATTTCGACCTGAGACATCTTGTTGTCGTCCGGTATTGCCGTATTGATCAGGATCGGTACGCCCGGAATCGCCAGATGGTGGCGGCCGGCAATCGCGATATATTTCTTGCTGGTATGGGGTATGGGGCGGATAAACATCTCGGTCCATGGCCGGTCTGATCGCCCATCGTGATCAACGGGCCCGTCGAGCATGTGGTGCGGATAGGGATAGTTGCCGTGCGGCGCCCGCGGGTCAGTGCCATCGACGCCGCATGTCCAGAGATGGTGGGCGGCGTCCCAACTCCGGTCGATATAGTCCCAACGGGAATAGACCAGCTTGCCGTCGTTGTCGACTACCGGATGATACTCGGCCGTCTCGTGCCAACTTATCGCAAAGGCATCGGACCCGTCTACCTTCATCGACCATAGCGTGGCGCCTACGCCTCCGCAGCGGTCCATCCGGACGTGACGTTGACCGCCCCATTGTGCGCACTCCGAGACATAGGCGATTCGGCCGTTAGGCAGCCAGCACGGGAACGCATCGCCAAACTCGTCGTCACGGGTAAGTTTCGTCAGCCCCGTCCCGTCCACATTGACGCTGAAGATGCACGTATGGCCCGCAAGGGACCCGCTATAATTGTGTGTTGTCGTCTTGGTCTGGCCGGCAAAAGCGATCCTGGCGCCGTCCGGGTGAAGATCGTAACACGTGTGGAACTTCAAGATGCCATGCCCGTCTTCGAGGATCTTGCGAACCGTGGGAGTGCCGGATCTCCAGTCAGACAACACCATAGGCCCCTCGCCACTGTGGCTTGTATTGGCAAAGCCGATGTACTGGAAGTAGTCGCTTCGTTCACCGGAAAGCTTTCCCCCGCCCATTCCGATGCCCGCGGTCATCACCAGAATCTCATCAAAGTCGAGCAGGGGGTTCTCGAAAGCTACGGCCCGCCGAAGCACGCATGCTTCCCGGTACAACTGCCGACGAAGTGCTGCCCCGGTGTTTTCCGATCCGGTCAGCGCTGCATCCTTCTCGATAGTTTCGAGCTTCTGAAGCTTATCCGAGAGGTCCGGCGCATCGTGCATATCGCTGACAGACTGCAACAGGGCGCGGGTACGGCGCAGTACCACGTCCAGAGCATCGCGATCGGATTCCCAGATCAGGGCGTGCGCGTTGTGGTATTGTGCTGGGCTTGACGAAGCGGGTGCATGATTGTTGTCCTCGGCTCGCGATATCTGTCGGCTTAACGACGCAAACTCGTCCTTCCAGAATGACTCAAGATCTGTATCTTCAGCCATCGAGACACCGGCCGCCCTGCCAAAGGCTCCAAGAATCGAAACGAGGATCACCGCCGCCAGAACCATTCTACGTCGCATGGTGAGACCTCCTGGGGTGATAGAAAAGTGATTGCCGTCTCGG
>CAYYOX010000701.1:0-3922 GCA_964473065.1 uncultured Planctomycetaceae bacterium
GTGCGGACCGTCCTGGCCGGGGCACTGGTCGGCGCGGCCGCCTCGTTCAAACTCCTCTTCGCCGTGTTCCTGGTACCGCTGGCCGTGGTCGTTTTCGTGCTCCCACCGGGCCAATGGACAAAACGTGCGGGCCGGTTGGCCTTGCTGGGCGGCGGGGCCGCGGCGACGTTTACGCTGGTAATGTTGCCAATTCTCCTGCAAGGGGCATGGGGTGATTTTTGGGACATTCAGTTCGAGTTCAATCGGATCGTTCACGCTCACGCCCGACATCGATCGGCCCTGCAACACGTCTCGGCCATTGTTCGATTTCTATCTCAACGCGTCTTCTTCGATAGCCTGATCCTCGTGGGCTGCGGGCTGGGCGTGCTCCGGTTGCGAGAAAAGCGAACGACCGCCTGGGTGCTCGGAGTTCTGCTGCTGGTGGCTCTCGGCTGCGTCGTGTTGCAGGGCAAATACTACTGGTATCACTGGCAGCCCGCACTGATTCCCCTGATAATTGCAACGGCCATGGGGCTAGCCCGCCTGCACGACCTTCTGAACCGCAGAGCACAAGGCCTGGGAATCGCCCTGCTGATCGTCCTCGGGTGGATGCTTTGGGTGGACGGGCCGGGAATCAACGCGGCGGGCTGGAAGGCGTGCGTGCTGGAGTCAATGCCCAAAGAGACCTACTACCGGCAATTCGCCCGCCCGCAGCAGGGCGGATATCCCCTGCCGGCCATCGTGCGCACGGCCGACCATCTCCGCCAACAAACGGACCCGCACGACACGGTACAAGTCTGGGGGTTCTAGACCCTGATCAACGTGCTCAGTTCCCGGCAGCCGCCAACCCGGTTCGGGTTCAACTACCCGATGATCGTGGCCCCAAAGACGGAATTCGCCCGACGCTACCGCCAAGAATTCCTCGACGGCCTGAAGAAACGTCCTCCGGCCTACATCGTGGTCGCCACCGCCGACCGCAACGACCTGATGCCCCAAACGTCCAAGGAGTACCTTGCGGAGTTCCCCGAGTTCCAGCAGCACCTCCATCAGACCTATTTCCTCGAAAAAACTATCGAAGGATTCGAGCTCTGGCGTCGCAAGGGCATTTTGTAGGAGGATTCGGCGAAATCGGTGGCTGGGGCATAGCGCAGCGGTGCCCCAGTTGTCCGGGGCCTGGGGCTTCGCTGCGCTGCGGCCACCAGCCACCCCAAATAGGAAAGTTATTTGTCGGCAGCCCCTTTACGCGAAATCGGCGACAGGAGGCGCCTCCTACACACCGGTTTTCCACAGCCGGCCCGTCTCGACCGGCAAGCCCACTGGGACTAGAATAGGGGCTTGGCACGCACGTGACGGCCTCGGCATTTCGGAAAGACGGACGATAAGTATCCATGAGCTCGACGCAACGACGGGTAGTGATTACCGGCATGGGGTTCGTTAGCCCCCTGGGAAGTTCCCAAGAGGAGCTCTGGGACGCTCTAATCCAGGGCCGAAGCGGGGTGGAGCCGATCCGCTGCATCCCGGCCGAATCTCTGCCCGTGAAATTCGCGGCCGAAGCCGACCAATTCCAGGGCCATATCAACGACTTCGGCCCTTTGGACAAGGACCGCAAAAGGGCCATCCGCAAGGGCCTGAAACTGATGTGCCGCGAATGCCAAATGGGCGTGGCCTCGGCCCAATTGGCACTGACCGACGCCCGCCTTTCGCCCGAAGAGATCGACCCGGAACGGACCGGCGTGACGTTCGGCACGGACTACATGCTCACCGTTCCGGAAGAGTTCTCCGGGGGTGTGACCGAGTGCCTCGACTCCGGGCAGCAGTTCGACTTCACGCGATGGGGCCAGGAAGGACTGCCGAAAATGTCACCCTTGTGGCTGCTGAAGTATTTGCCCAACATGCCGGCCAGCCACATCGCCATCTACAACGACCTGCACGGCCCGAACAACTCGTTGACCATGCGCGAGGCGGCCGCCAATGCCGTGGTCACCGAGGCCTTTCAGATTATCGTCCGGGGAAGTGCCGACGCGATGCTCGCCGGAACGACCGGCACGCGGCTGCACCCGATGAAAATCGTCCACGCCGTCCAGCAAGAGGAATTGGCCGATCCCCAGGCGGATCCGGCCCAGGCGAGCCGTCCGTTCGACCGGGATCGGACCGGCATGGTGCTGGGTGAAGGGGCCGGCACGCTGTTGCTGGAGGAGCTTTCCTCGGCACAAGATCGCGGGGCAACGATCTACGGCGAAGTGGTCGGCGGCGGCTCCAGCTCCGCACTGGACCGGCGGCTGGTGGCCCGGCTGGGGGACGCCATGGCCAATGCCCTGCGCGCTACGCTGACGAGTGCCGATGCCACGGTCGACCAAGTGGGGCACCTCCATGCCCACGGCCTGGGTACGCGAAACGCCGACATTGAGGAAGCCCGGGCGATCGAAGAGGTTTTCGGATCCCGCGCCGAACCGCTCCCGGTGGTTGCTGCGAAGAGCCATTTCGGCCATTTGGGCGCCGGCAGCGGGTTGATTGAACTGGTGTCCAGTTTGCTGGCCCTCGGCCACGGCCGCCTTTTCCCCGTGCTGAACTACGAAACACCGGACCCCAAGTGCCCGATCGCGGCGGTCACCAACGGGGAAACGCTGCCCGGCGACAGCTTCGTCAGCCTCAGCGTCACACCACAAGGCCAAGCCTCGGCGGTAATGATTCGTCGCTTCGCGTAGGCCCGGCGGTTCGATTTGCGAGAAGTTCCTAGCCGTTTCGTCTTGGCTGCCTTTCCTAGGGCCCCTATTATCACGCCAATTGGCGCTTTCATCGCCAAAAACCCTTCGTCTGGGTGGAAACCATTTTGCCGGGGTGCTTCGGCTCAAACGACCGACTTGACACCCCTGAGTCCGACCGGTATGCTTACCTGATTACCAGACCCACTAAGTTGTGTCCTGACAAGCTTTTGGGGCGTTTCGGTCCGAACGTCGGATCGAGCGGGTGGGAATGGTATTGTTTGAACCGAAAGAAGCAGTCACGCCAGATGTTTACGTCGGCGTGACGGTTGAAATGGGTTTGTTTACTTAATAGGACCCGCCGGGTAGCTTTTGGGCCCCGGCCAGGGGAAAGTGGAGACCGTATGGACCCGGCCGAAGTGCTGCGGATCGTGGATGCGATCCACCGCGACAAAAATATCGACAAAGAAATCGTCTTCGACGGAATCGAAGCGGCGCTGGTCTCGGCCGCTAAGAAACACTACGGCGAAGAGGAAGATATCATCATAACGATCGACCGCTCCGACGGAACCGTCACCGGCAGCCACAATGGCGAGCCGCTCTCGACCGAAGAGATGGCCGAGCGAATCGGTGCGCAGACGGCCAAGCAGGTCATGATCCAAAAGATCCGCGAGGCCGAACGGGACGCACTGTGTGCAGAATACGAGGAACTTCGCGGCCAGTTGGTCACGGGAGTGATCCAACGCTACGAGGGCGGGGCGGCAACCGTCACGCTCTCCAACGTCGAAGCGATCTTACCACGCGGCGAACAGATCCCCGGCGAGACGCACCATGCCAATGAACGCGTTCGCGCAACCGTCTACGAAGTCAGCAAACGCGGAACTCGCGTCAAAGTGATCCTCAGACGCACGAAACCGCGTCTGGTGCAACGCCTCTTCTAGCAGGAAATCCCCGAGATTGCCGAGGGAGTGATCGAAATCCGGGCCATCGCCCGCGAGCCGGGCTACCGCACCAAGATCGCTGTGAGCAGCTTGGATCAGCGCGTGGACTGCGTGGGGGCTTGCGTGGGCGTGCGGGGAAACCGAATCAAGAATATCGTCGACGAACTCGCCGGCGAACGGATCGATATCGTCCGCTTCAGCGAAGACATGCCGCTGTTGATCACCAACGCCCTACAGCCTGCCGAAGTCGAAGAGGTCATCCTCTGCCAGATGCTAGGTCGGGCCATCGTGCTGGTACGC
>CAYYOX010000702.1:0-3920 GCA_964473065.1 uncultured Planctomycetaceae bacterium
ACAGCTACGAGCCCACAATCCGCCCCTGGCTCCGCGCGGCCGACGAAGAATAGCCCGTATTACTCATGCCCCTGCGAATTGCGCAACGCACTGTCGTAGCTACGTTCGCCAGAACGTGGGACGCGTCTCAGGGTTGCGACCACGTTCTGGCGAACGTAGCTACAAACCCACGGATAAGCTGGGCAGACTACGGGGCGTGGGCGCTTTTCGCCAGTCACTGCCCCCCATGGACGAAGCCGAGTGCGTACCTATATACTATCGCCGTAAGTCTTCGTCGTTTCGCGATTGGCGCGATTTACAATAAATCTGATCCTCACAATCACTTCTGTTGTTACAAGTAAGGAGTTCATCGCATGTCAGTACCAGGAACCATGGGCAAAATCCTCATCGTGGATTTGAGCACCCAAGAGATCTCGGTGGAAACGCCCAGCGACGATCTGTATCTCGATTACCTCGGCGGCTACGGCCTGGGGGCATACTACCTGTTCAAACTTCAGAAGCCGGGTGTCGACGCCCTGGGACCGGACAACCACCTGGGCTTCTTCACCGGGTTGCTGACCGGCACGCCCGGCATCACCTCGAACCGCTATGTCGTCGTGGCCAAGAGCCCGAAGACGGGCACCTTCGGCGATGCCAACTCGGGCGGTTCGTTCGGGCCGGCACTCAAGGCGGCCGGGGTCGACGGCGTGATCTTCAAAGGCCAAAGCGAGAAGCCGGTCTACCTGTTGATCAAAGACGGAGAGCCTACGCTGGTGCCGGCCGACGACTGGTGGGGATGGGATTCCCATCAGGTCGAAGACAAGACGCAAGAGCTTTACGGCAAGAAGGCCCGCTCGGCTTGCATCGGACCTCCGGGCGAACGGCAGAATCTGCTGGCCTGCATCATCAACGACAAGGGCCGCGCCGCCGGACGCAGCGGCTTGGGGGCCGTGATGGGCTCGAAGAAGCTCAAGGCCATTGTGGCCGTCGGCGATGCCGATGTCTCCTTGCCCGATCAGGAAGCCTACAAGGCAACCATCAAGAAGCACCGCGACTTCCTCAAGGAGACCGACGGGTTCAAGTTCTTCAATCAGTATGGCACGGCCGGTTTGGCGGCCGCCTGCTGTGCCTCGGGCGATACGCCGATCAAGAACTGGGGCGGCGTGCCCGACGATTTCCCCAACGTGGGCCAAATCAGCGACGACGCCGTCATGGCCATCCAGAAACGCAAGTGGGGTTGCTGGAAGTGTAACATCTCGTGCGGCGGTCTAACCGAAGTCAAGGAAGGTCCTTACAAGTCCGACACGCACAAGCCCGAGTACGAAACGCTCGGCGCGTTCGGCACCATGTGCCTAAACGATAACCTCGAATCGATCAACCTCTGCAACGAGTACTGCAATCGTTACTGCATGGACACGATCAGCGTCGGTTGCACGGTCGCCTTTGCCATCGAGTGCTACGAAAACGGCATCTTGACCAAGGACGATACGGACGGGTTGGAACTGACCTGGGGTAACCACGAGGCCGTTGTGGAACTCACCCGACAGATCGCCACCGGCGAAGGATTCGGCGGCAAGGTGCTGGCCGACGGCGTGAAACGGGCCGCCGAAAAAATTGGCAAGGGGTCCGAGCAATACGCGATCCACGTCGGCGGAGAAGAGGTCCCCATGCACGATCCCCGGCTGAGCCCCGGCTTGGCAACCAGCTATCAGATGGACGCCACGCCGGGTCGGCACACGCAGATGGGTGCGTGGACCGTCGAAGCCAGTTTCTCCCCGCCCGGGCTGATCGAAGAGGAGTTCGACAAGTACACCTACACCGGCAAGGGCCAGATCGGTCGCAAGGTCAGCGCTCATCACCACGTCATCAGCGCGGCCGGCACCTGCATGTTCTCGTGGTGCAACCTGCAGGCGACTTGTGTGTCCGACTCGCTCTCGGCCGCACTGGGCAAGGAGATCACCCTGGACGACGTGCAAGTGATCGGCGACCGGATCGCCGCCTTGCGAATGGCGTTCAACATTCGCGACGGCGTGCGGAACATCGATTTCAAACTGCCGGGCCGCCTGGTCGGCTCGCCGCCGCTGCAAAGCGGACCGCTCAAAGGCGTGACGGTCGATGCCGAGACCCAGACGCGCGAGTACCTCGAAGCCATGGGCTGGGACACCAAGACCGGCGCCCCGACCAAGGAGACGCTCAACAAACTGGGCCTCGACTTTGTCGCCGAAGAGCTTTATTAGGCTTTGGCAAGATTCAACCTCCCCTCTCCCTTTGGGAGAGGGGCCGGGGGTGAGGGCATAGAAAAGACACGCAAACCCTCACCCTAACCCTCTCCCAAAGGGAGAGGGGACCAGTTTACAGTAAGTCAAGGTTCGCACCGGGGAGAGCCGTGTCCGAGAAGTCTCAGGCTGGCAATTCGAGCAGTGAGTTTCGCGTGGCATTGGCGCAGATCTCGCCCGTGTTGGGGGATCGCAAGCGGAACTTCGCGCTGCATCGCGAGCGGATCGAGGCGGCCCGACGCGAGCAGGCCGACCTGATCGTCTTTCCCGAGCTGTCGCTGACCGGCTACTTCCTCCGCGACATGGTCCCCGACGTGGCCCTGGACCCGACCGGCCCCGAGTTGGCCGAACTGATCGAGGCGGCCGGGCCCGCGGCCTTGGTGGCCGGCATGGTCGAGCAGTCGCGCCATCATCGGTTCTTCAACGCGGCCTTCTATGCCGAGGGCGGGCGCGTGGTGCATATCCATCGCAAGGTCTACCTGCCGACCTACGGGCTGTTCGACGAGCAACGATACTTCGCGGCCGGCGACCGGATCGAGGCCTTCGATACGGCCGGATTCGGTCGCGTGGGCCTGTTGATCTGCGAGGATTTCTGGCACCTCTCGGCCCTGGCTGTCATGCAGGCCGAAGATGTCGACGTGCTCGTCTGCGTGGCCAATTCACCCGCCCGAGGCGTCGACGGACCGAAGATCCGCACGGCCGAGACCTGCGAGCAGCTTTGCCGAACGTTCGCCCAATTACTGGGGGCCGTGGTGATCATGGTCAATCGGGTCGGCTTCGAGGACGGACTCTGCTTCTGGGGCGGCAGCATGGTCGTGGGACCCGACGGACAACTGATCGCCGAAGCGCCCGCGCTGGACGAAGCCTTGACCGTGGCCCAATTCGATCTGGCCGAACTGCGACGCCAGCGGATCATCGCGCCGTTGGCGCGCGACGAACGCCTGCTGGTCGTTACCGAGGAACTCAACCGCATTAAGCAGCGACGCTATGAGTCCTGAACCGCCACAAGTCGATCTGAACATCAATGCCGAACTGGTCACGGAGATCCTCTGCCGGTTCATCCGCAACGAGATCCAACGGGCCGGTTTCGAACATGCCGTGGTGGGTCTGTCCGGCGGCATCGACTCGAGCGTGGTCACCTATCTGGGCGCCCGGGCCATGGGGCCGAAAAACGTGCTGGCCGTGACCATGCCCTATAAAACTTCGAGCGAAGCCACGCGAAAGGACAGCCAAACCATCATCGACCAACTCGGCGTGCGGACGCTCGACGTGCCGATTACCGACCAGATCGACGCCTATTTCGCCATGTTCCCGGACGCTTCGCAGATGCGATTGGCCAACAAGTGCGCCCGGGAGCGGATGACCGTGCTGTACGACCAGAGCGCGGCCTTCGAGGGACTCGTGCTGGGCACTAGCAACAAGAGCGAACTGCTGTTGGGCTACGGCACCCAGTTCGGCGACATGGCCTCGGCCATCAACCCGGCCGGCGACCTGTACAAGACCCAACTCTTGCAATTGGCGGCCCATCTGGGCGTGCCCGAGCAGATCCTGGGCAAGAAACCGACCGGCGACCTCTGGATCGGCCAGACCGACGAGGACGAGCTGGGGTTCAGCTACGCCGACGTCGATCGGATGCTCTACCTCTTGGTCGATCGCCGCTGGAAG
>CAYYOX010000703.1:0-3919 GCA_964473065.1 uncultured Planctomycetaceae bacterium
GCGAGATGTCGATGGCTCGTGGATCTGGGAACTGATTGTTTCTGGCGAGGCCGTCTTCCGCTACTCGGCGAAGGAGAACCGGTGGCAACCGTTACCCTTTGCCCTGCCGCCGGACACTTCGATCGTCGACGCCCAAGGCCGCGATGCCGGAGGGCGGTTGGTCGACATCGACGAGGACGGTCGGCTCGATGTGGTCTTCTCCAATGCCGAGCGATATTCGGTCCATCTGTTTACCTCGATGGCAAAAGGTTGGTCGCGAGAGGTCCTTTCAGGCGTCCGGGGACAGGGCGGTGAAAACGAACTGCCGATGATCGTCCGTGCCGATGGCACGAACAACGGGGCCTGGTTCGCCGACCGGCATCTATGGGTACAAAACGAAGACACGGGCAATGCCCTGCCTGGGCACGTCGACAGCCGCTGGTACACGCAACTCCTGGGGGCCGAAACGAACCCGCCGCTAAGGACGCCCGAGCAATCGCTTCGGGCGATCAACGTGCGGCCCGGGTTCAAGGTGGAACTGATGGCCGCCGAACCGCTGGTGATGGACCCGATCGATATTGCCTGGGGCCCCGACGGCAAGGCTTGGGTCGTCGAGATGGCCGACTACCCGTTGGGCTTCTCGCCGGACGGCCATCTCGGTCTGCCCGACCCGCCCAATATCCCGTGCGGGAGGGTTCGCTACCTCGAAGATACCAACGGCGACGGTCGCTACGACAAGTCGACGCTGTTTCTCGACAAGATCAGTTACCCCAACGGCGTGATGCCTTGGCGCAAGGGGGTGATTGTTACGGCCGCCCCGGAAGTCTTCTATGCCGAAGACACCGACGGCGACGGAAAGGCCGACCTGCGGCGGACACTCTTCGCCGGGTTCGGCGAGGGCAATCAACAGCATCGGACGAACTATCCCCGCTGGGGACTGGACAACTGGGTCTATTTGGCCAACGGCGACAGCAACGGGAAGATTCGTTCGGCCAAAACGGGGCAAGTGGTCGACATCTCCGGCCGCGACCTGCGGATCAAGCCCGACGCCGGATTGATCGATCCCCAGACCGGGCACACGCAATACGGCCGCGATCGGGACGACTGGGGTAACTGGTTCGGCTGCTCCAACTCGATCCCCGGCTGGCATTTCGCCTTGGCCGACCACTATCTGCGCCGCAATCCGCATGTGACCGCCCCGCCGGCCACGATCCATCTGACACCCGATCGCGATTCGTTTCCCATCGGTCGGGTGATCACACACTGTTTCTACGATCAACCGACCCCACAAGAAGGCCAGCCGGGCATCTGGACCTGCCTGTGCGGCACGATGCTCTACCGCGATGAACTTTTCGGGCCGAACTATCTCGGCAATCTGTTCCTCAGCGACGGCGTGTACAACGTCATCCACCGGTCGATTGTCCGCGGCGAGGGATCCAGTTTCCGCAGCGAGCGTGCGCCGGACGAGCAGCGCAGCGAGTTCCTTGCCTCGGCCGATCCGTGGTTTCGCCCGGCCACACTGCGGACCGGCCCAGACGGGGCACTTTGGATTTGCGACATGTATCGCGTGGTGATCGAGCATCCCGAGTGGATTAACGACGACCTGGAAAAGACGCTCGATCTGCGCAAGGGTCATCACTTAGGCCGCATCTATCGCGTCTCGCCCGTGGGCAAGGAGCCGCGTTCGATTCCACGATTGGATCGACTCGACACGGCCGGACTCGTGGCCGCGCTGGACAGTTCCAGCGGCTGGCAACGCGACATGGCCCAACAGATGCTGCTATGGCGGGCGGACAAGTCGGCCGTTGGTCCGTTGAGGAAAATGGCCCTCGAAAGTCCCCGGGCGCTAGCCCGGCTACATGCTTTGTGTACGCTCGACGGGTTGGGGGCATTGAATCGGGAGGTTCTCTTGCGAGGTCTGGCCGACTCGCATCCCGGCGTGCGGCGCCATACGGTGCGACTGTGCGAACCGTTCGTCGAATCCGATGCAGCGCTGGGGCCGGCCATGCTCGAGCTGGTCGACGACCCGGACGCCCAGGTCCGCATGCAGTTGGCCTATAGCTTGGGTGCATGGCGCGACCAGCGTGCGGCCCGCGCTTTGGGTCGAATGGCCGTTCGTGCCACCGACGATCCCTACCTCACGGCAGCCGTGATGAGTTCCGCCACGTTCGCTCTGGACCAAATGCTCGCAGAGATTCTTCCAGACGCGTCGCAAGCGGCCCCACGAGCCGAACTGCTGGGCCAACTCCTTTCATTAGCGATGGCCCTGGACGACCAAGAAACGGCGGCCGCGGCGATTCAGGCTGTTACGGCCGAGCCGTCCGGCGGGTATGCGACTTGGCAGTTCGACCTGCTGGGCCGGATCCTCGACACGCTGGACCGGCAAGGCGCCTCACTTAGACAATTGACCGCGGCAACCGATCAACTTCAGCGGCTCTTCGAGGCGGCAAGAGATTGTTTGGACGACGAAGAAGCCCCCTTGGCCGACCGCACGGCCGCCATGCGGATTCTCGGTCGCGGTCCGACGGGGCAGGAAGACGACCTCGAAACATTAGTCGAGCTGTTAGTACCCCAGTCGCCCATGGAATTGCAGTTGGCCCTGGTCGAGACCTTGGGCCGGTTGCGTCACGAGGAGATTCCGGGGCTGTTGTTGGAAGGCTGGGCCGAACAGAGTCCTGTGGTGCATAACGCCATCCTGGACGTGCTCTTGCGGCGAGAAGGCTGGCTCGATGTGCTGCTGGATGAGATCGAAGATCGGCCCGAGTTGGCCACCTCGCTGGGCACCGCGCGCCGCGATACGCTGTTGGTCCACCCGAACGAAACGATCCGGCAACGGGTCGAGCAACTCTTGGGCAAGGCGACCACCAAGGAAGAGATTCAAGCGGCCTTGGACAAATTCCAGCCCGTGTTGAACATGACCGGCGATCCGGCCCGCGGCAAGCAGGTCTTCGGCGACGTCACCTGTGCCGATTGCCACCTGCTGCAAGGCGTGGGCAAGGAAGTCGCGACCGATTTGAGAACCCTGGTCGACAAGTCCCCGGGCGCCCTGCTTACCGCCGTGATCGATCCTAATCAGGCGTGCGAGGACAAGTTCATCGAGTATACGGCCGTCACGGCCGACGGACTGATGATCTCCGGCATGTTGCTGGAGGAGACCAGCAACAGCATCACCTTGGCCGACGTCAGCGGCAAGTCGCACGTCGTTCTGCGGAAGGATATCGAAGAACTGGTGAGCAACAATCGTTCGCATATGCCCGAGGGGTTGGAAGAAAAGCTCGATCTGCAAAAGATGGCCGATCTGTTCGCGTTCATCGCCGGGGCGGCCCCCGAACGATTGCAGATCGAGGGCAACAGCCCGCGGTTGATCACGCCCGAGGCGGACGGCTCGTTGCTGCTTCGGGCGGCCGAATGCGAAGTCTACAGCCCGGGCATCCGCATGGGCGGCGACTATCTGATTTGGTTCTACAAGGGCCCTGAGGACCGCTTTGCCTGGTCGGTCGACGTGCCCAAGGCAGGCAAGTACGAGGTTTGGATCCAGTGGGGCCAGATCGACGAGTATGCCGACAACCCGATCGCCATCGAAGTCGAGGGCCAAGACAGCCGCATCGAGACGGTCTTTCCCAGCACGGGTGGTTGGGGTCGGTTCCTGGACGAAAAGTTCGGCGAGCTAAAGCTTCAAGCCGGCGGGAACCGGATCGTGCTGCGTCCGACCGCCCCGGCCAAAACCGAAGTCTCCGACCTGCGCAGCCTGCGGCTCGTGCCGGCGGCCGAACCGACCAGGGCCTCTCGATAGGCGGCTGGTGTCCCAGTGCTTTGTCGTAAAACACTCTCACTCCCCGGCGGCGGCAACTCGGGCGTTGTCGAAATTGAGCACGCCGGCGGCGCCGGGCTTGAAGTCTTTCAGGCCGAGCACGATTCTTCCCTTGGTCGCGCCGGCCGG
>CAYYOX010000704.1:0-3914 GCA_964473065.1 uncultured Planctomycetaceae bacterium
GGGCGGAGCCCGCTCTATTTTGGATGCAATTGAATTTTGCCGTGTTGTACCAGGTCGAGAAACTGGCGGTTACTCTGTAGCAACTCGGGATGCTGGGCCATCTCGGCCGGCGTCATCCAGTGGATCGATGCGACCTCGGCCGGATTGGCGATTGGTGTTTCCCCCGGCTCCAATTCGGCCAGCCACCAGGCCAGATGGACCTTCCAGGGCGTGACGTTTTCCCAGAGCCGCCGAATCGGGCGGACTGCCACGCCGATCTCCTCGCGAAACTCGCGGATCAGGGCCTCTTCCTCCGATTCGCCGCTCTCGATGCCTCCGCCGGGAAAGCAATAGGTGAGCGGGGCCACGACATGGCGGGATCGCCGAATGACCAGCATCCGCTGGTCATGCATCACGATGGCTACCGCCCCGCGACGGCCCGGATCGTCAGGTGGTTTCTGCATGGAGCCGTCGTTGTGCGGTTGATAACGGTGGGGTCCTACTCGCTCGCCATGCGGTAGTCCTTGGCAAACTTGCTCGCGAACGCCGTCAGCTTGCTTCGTATCTCGCTGCGAAGCTGTTCTTCGCGTTCCAACACTTGCGGAAGGACGCGGCCCAAGACGAATGGGTCATGTTTCCAGACTGTTGCCATTGTCGAATCGGGCATACGACACTGCACTTCGGCTGCCATGGTGATTTCCAAAAGACCTTCCACCTCGACAGACGACAGTGTTACTCTCATCACGGTTGAATCATCTTCGGCGAGGTCTAAGCGGGCCCGTTTCAAGGCGCGTTGGACCGATTGGGACACCACCTCCTTCAGCTTGCTCTTGCGGTTTTTATCGAAGGAATCCAGGTGCCAGGTGAGTTTTTTGATCCCGCCGAACAGGGCCTTCGCCGCCTTCGTATCGATCTGTGGAGGCGGGGCAACCTCGGCCGGCGGCGGATCGGGTGGCGGTTCCGGTGTCGGGTCGGTCGCTTCCGGGGTCACTGTTTCGGGCGTCGGTTCCGCCGGAACATCCTCTTGCGGCGGCCGTGTTTCGGCCGGTGGTTCCGCGGGCGGCACCTCGGCCGGCGGTTCTTCGGGCGGTTGTTCCGGTTCGACGGGAGTAATCGGCTCGGGCAGCGTTTCCGTCGCGGGCTTCTCGGACGGCGTTTGCGCGACAGGTCGCGCGGCGACCGGTGGCGGTTCCCGACGTGAGGACCGACTGTAGAGCAAGGCAGAGATCAGAATAACCACAATCAAGACGGCCAGACCGATCCAAAGTAAGGGCGATTCAAATAAGCTGGCCATGGGACCTCGCTTCTGCCCTTTCTTCCGTATCGGCAGTCCCGGTGCTACTGGTTGGCCCGCTTGCACGGGCGGCAGGTTGTCGACCGAGGAAGTCGAACTGGCCGCTGCCTCCTCGATGTGGGCCATCAAATCGGCTTGGGGCGGCGGCAGCTCGTCGAGTTCTTTCAGCAGATTTCCGCGACTGTCCGTCTTGGGCTTTTGGCCGGTCACGTTACGCCGTGAGTCGCCGGCCGCGCGCTTTGGTGGAAGCGGCGTCTTTTGGCCTTTCGAAATCGACGTCTTGCTGTCCTGCTTGGCTGCTTCTGACTTGGACGACTCGATCTTGGTTCCGCTGCCGGGGCTCTTGGCTTCCTCTTCGTCCAGGGGCGCCAATTCGATTTCTGTCTCTTCGGTGGGGGCCGAGGAAGCTCGAGTCGGTTCGCGGCGTGCCGGTTGCGTCGAAGGCTGGCTGCCGCGAAGCATGGCCGAATACCGCGAGAACTTCGTACCGTCTTCTTCCTTGAGCCACTGGGCTAATGCCTCGGCCACTTCCTTGGCCGACTGATAGCGAACCTCGGGTTTCTTGGCCGTCATCTTGTCGATGATCGCGGTGAGATCGGGCGGCATGTCGGGGCGCGAACTGCTGATCGGCTCCGGTTTCTTCGTCTGATGGGCCAGCAGTCGGGCCGCGACCGTCCCGTCGGGAAACGGCGGGCGGCCGGTCAGAAGGTAATAACACGTTTGTCCCAAGGCGTAGAGATCGGCCCGGGCGTCCACGGTGTGGCTGTTGATGGCCTGCTCGGGGGCCAAGTAGTCGGCCGTTCCCAGCACGTTGCTGCCGTGCGGGTCGGTCAGCGTGGCGTCCCGGTCCTCGCCAAAGTACTTCGCCAGCCCCAGGTCGAGAATCTTGACCACCCCTTCCGTGTCGACGAGCAAATTGGCCGGCTTGATGTCGCGATGCACAAAGCCTTTCTCATGGGCATGATCGAGTCCTTCGGCGGCCTGGCGGGTATAGTCGGCCGCCTGGCGATATTCGAGGACTCCGTGCCTCTCGACCAACCGCTGAAGGTCCTCCCCGCCGACGAATTCCATTACCAGATAGTGGATTTCCGTCTCGTCGAGTTTGGTCTTGTTCACATCGTAAGCCCGCACGATGTTCGGATGATCGAGCGCCGCGACGGCCTGGGCCTCACGGTAGAAGCGGTCGACGATCGACTGGTCCTCTTTGAGATACTTTGACGGCAAGACCTTAATGGCGCAGCGTCGGTGCATCATTTGATGCTCGGCCAGATAGACGGTACCCATCCCGCCTTCACCCAAGAGGCTCAAAATGCGATAGGATCCGAGAAAGAATCCGCGATGTTTTCCGCGCAGAAGCTGATCCGCCTGCCAACGCGTCAAGGCCTCGCAGGCCACCATCTCTTCAGCGATCGAGGTGGAACTGTCGAGACTTTCAGGACGCTGTTGCAGTTTTTCAAGGAATAGCTGGACCTCTTCCTCCGGTAGAATTCCACTCCGTTGGACGAGCTCCAAAAATCGTTCGACGGCCAATTCACTTGGCATGACAAGAATACGCCTCTAGCGGCCAGCAGAAAACCCGCTTTCCTTCCCTTTAGTCTACTTGGATTTATCGAGAATTAGTATCCCCTATATGGGGCATAGCTGCCGAGTTATCGACTTTCTCCGGGCGGATTCACCGCACCCCCCCCTCGAAAGTTGTATTTACGGCTCATTTGCCGGGTTTTCTGCCTCGCTGACAATTTGACGAAAAAATCGGGCGAACTATCTTGCCAGCCGGTCTACATTTCGTGTATACAAAATGCTTGCACTGAGTGACACCATGAATGACAATAACAGTCATGCTCAACTTTTCTAATATCTCTCTTATCGGGATGCCCGGCGTCGGGAAAAGTACCATCGGCGTTTTGCTTGCCAAAGCGCTTTCGTGGAGCTTTATCGATACCGACTTGTTTATCCAGGTGCTCGAACAGCGGAACGTGCGAGAGATCATCCAAACCGAAGGCATCGAGCGATTTGCCCAAATCGAGCAGCGATGCGTGGTCGCGTTAGACCGCCGGGAGCACGTGATTGCCACCGGCGGAAGCGTGGTCTATGGTCTGGCCGCCATGGAACACTTGAAAATGTTGGGGTCCGTGGTGCATCTGGACCTTCCTTTTCCCCCGCTCGAACGACGCTTGTCCAATCTCAACGGACGCGGCGTGGTCATTCCACCCGGCCAAACGCTCTACGGGCTGTTTCAGCAGCGCCAGCCTATGTATCAAGAGTATGCCGACGTGACGATCGAGTGTATCGGCCGCAGTCACGAACAGATCGTCGACGAGATCACCGAACGTCTCTGCCAAGTCAGCACGAGATAGGCGATTTCGACACGGATTCTTAGGCGAGCGGCGGATGAGAATTTACCCACCGCTCACATCCTCGCACACTGGGTAAATTCTCATCTGCCGCTCGCCTTATACGGATACGGCGTTCGCACGGAGGCCCAGCGATGGCTAGTTATCTTACGTTTTGTGAGCGGGAAACCCTATACCGGCTGCTGAAAGCGAAGAAATCGATGTCGGAGATCGGGGAACTGATGGGACCGGTGGCTAGCGCCCAATGGCACTTACTTTGGCCTTTATGGCGGTGGGTGATTAGCGAA
>CAYYOX010000705.1:0-3908 GCA_964473065.1 uncultured Planctomycetaceae bacterium
CCTGCTGCCTGCCAGATCCAGATAGGAACTCCCTTGGGTGTTGACGAACGTAACCATTTCCAATACGCGTCCTTTGGCCGCCACTAGCTTCTCGTGCAATTCGCTCAGCAGGGGATCGTCGTATTGCCGCTCGTCGTAATCTTTGGTCCACGTATCGAACGTCCCGGAAGAAACGCCCCGCACGGCCGCTACGACCTGCAATTGGCTGGTGCCTTCGTAAATCGTGGTAATTCGAGCATCGCGCATGTAACGTTCGGCCGCGTAATCCTTCATGTAGCCCGACCCGCCAAGCACCTGGATCGTCTCGTCGGCCACCGTACAGGACATCTCCGAGCAGTAGTACTTGCTCATCGGCGTGAGCATGGCGTTGAGCCGCTTGAGCGAACGCGAGAGCTTTTTGCGACGCTTCTTCTCTTCCGGATCGAGGTCGTCGGCTTGCCATTCCAGCACGCGCAGGTTGTTGTGCTCGTGATCGCAAACGCGGCTCGTTTCGTAGGCCAGCGCCCGGGCCGCCTCGATATGGATCCGCATGTCGGTGACCAGTTCGGCCACGGCAGGCAGCCGCTCGATCGGGCCGCCGAATTGTTCTCGCGAATGGGCATAGGTTCGAGCCAATCGATAGGCGGCCTCGGCCACGCCCAGCGATTGCGCCGCAATACCCACCCGGGCGCCGTTCATCAGGGCCATCACGTAGGTGATCAGGCCGCGTTGGCGTTCCCCGATCATCCGGGCCGGCAGGTTGTCGTAGACCATTTCGCAGGTCGGCGAGCCGTGGATCCCCAGCTTGTCTTCCAAGTGGCGAACCTTCACGCGCTCCGACCGTTCGGAGATGAACAGACTCAAACCGCGACCGTCGGAGATTTCCGGTTCGCTGCGCGCCAAGGTCAACAGGATCTCGCCACAGCCGTTGGTGATGAACCGCTTCACGCCGCTGAGATACCAGTTGCCCTGTTCGTCCTGGTCGGCCCGCAATCGGACGGCCTGCAGGTCGCTGCCGGCGTCCGGCTCGGTCAGCACCATGGCGCCGGTCACCTCGCCCCGGGCGAACCGCGGCAGGACCTCGTCCTTGATCTCTTGGTTGGCAAAGGCGTAGACCGTCTCGGCAATCCCTTGCAGTCCGAACATGTTCATCAGCGAGGTATCGGCCCGGCTGATGATCTCGGTGGCCATGGTGTATAGCAAGTTGGGGCAGTTCAACCCGCCGTACTTGTACGGCAGCGTGAAGCCCATCATGTCGGCCTGGGTCAGCCGATCGAGGTTCTCCTGGACCAGCGGATGCAGCGTGACCGTGCCGTCATCGTTGAGCGTGTTTCCCTCGCGATCGATCTGCTCGGCGTTCGGCGCGATCATTTCACCGGCGACCTGGCCGATGATCTCCAGAATACGCCGGTAGTTTTCGACCGTTTCCGCCTCGTCTTCCGGCGCGATGTCGTACTGGTGCCGGTCCGTACCCTGGAAGCCGCCTTCCTGGATCCTGGCCAACTCGGCCAGATCGATATGCTCGAACAGGAATAGGATGTCTTCGTTGTCGGTAAAGAAGTTCGCCATTTCACGTTTCCTTTGCTAAGCCGCAAGCGGCATTCACTACTGCTTACCGCCTAGAGCCTACTCTTTCTCTCGAAGCGCCTGGATCTTCATCGGAATGATCTGTTTGAAGTGGCCGCCGATGACGGAATGGGCAACGGAAAAGATGGGGGCGTCCGGATAGTTGTTGATGGCGATGATCTTGGCCGACTCGTCCATGCCGGCCCGATGCTGGATCGCGCCGCTGATACCCACTGCAATGTACAACGCCGGACGCACGGTGGTGCCCGTCTGGCCGATCTGGTGTTCATGGCCGATCATCCCGCCGTCCACAGCCGCTCGACTGGCGCCGACCGCCCCGCCGATTACGCCGGCCAGATCGTGGATCAACCGGAAGTCGTCTTTATTGCCGATCCCGCCGCCGCCGGCCACGATCGTCCGCGCGCCCTTGAGGTTGATCGTACGCGGTTCGAGGTGCCGCTCGATCAGTTTCAGGGCCATGGCGGCGGAGTCGATTTCGACGTCTTCCTCGATGACCTCGCCCTTGCGAGAATCATCGCGATCGCGAAGCGGCATCACGCCCTCGCGAACGGTCGCCATCTGGGGCCAACGATCGAAGTTGACGATCGTGGCAATGATGTTACCGCCAAACGCCGGACGCACTTGCAGCAGAAGGTTCGCGTGCTCGGTCTTGGTCTTAGGGTCGGTGACGTCGCTGATTTCCAGGTCCGTGCAGTCGGCCGTCAATCCGGCCCGAACGGTCGACGCCACCCGCGGCGCCAAGTCGCGTCCGATCGGCGTGGCCCCGTAAATCACGATCTGCGGCTGATGCTTCTCGATCAGCGAGATCAACACGTTGGCGTAGGACCCGGTCTGGTAATGGCCCAATCGCTGGTCGTCGACCACGTAGACCTTGTCGGCGCCGTGCGCTATCAGATCCGCGGCCAAGGGGCCATTTCCCGAGCATGGCAACACGGCCGCCGCGGACACGCCCAATCGGTCGGCCAACTCGCGTGCCTTGCCGCAAAGCTCCAACGACACGTCGTGCAACGCGCCATCTTCCTGCTCGGCAAAAACCCAAACTTCGCCCTGACGGTTCGGTTCGATCATCGTTTTCCTAGTTTTCCTATTTCCGCTGTCTGCTTTTATCTCGACGTTATCCCAAGGTCCGGTCGACCACCAACTCGTGAACCAATTGCCGCACGCCCTTTTCGGTCGGCTCGATTTCAGTATGTCCCTCTTTTGTCAACACGATCGCCTGGATGCGGTGCACCTTGGTCGGCGATCCGGCCAGACCGCAACGCTCGAGATCTGCCCCGATGTCGTCCAGGTCCCACTGTTCGATCAGCAGGTTGCGCCCCTTCAGCGAGTTGACCCGCCGCTGCACTTCGGCGTCGCGTAGCGGTTCGGGGGAATCGGGCTCCTCGTTGAGCACGTCGCCGACCACCTCGGCAGGTGTCTTGGCCCGCTTCAATCGCATCACCCGTTTGGCCGCCGGCGGACGCGGACGGTTGGCCGTCTCCAGCACGGTCACCAAGACAGGCAGCTTGACCTCGACGATCTCCCAGCCATGGCCGATGTTCCGCCGGATTCGGGCCACGCCGTCGCTTAAATCGACGACTTCTTCCATATACGTGATCTGAGGTACGCCCAACTTCTCGGCACACTGCGGGCCGACCTGGGCCGTATCGCCGTCGATCGCCTGACGACCGCAGAAGACCAGATCCCAGTTGCCGATCGTCTTGACGGCCTGACTGAGGATGTAACTGGTAGCCAACGTATCGCTGGCTGCCGCTCGGCGGTCGGTCAACAGGATCGCCCGATCTGCACCGCGGAACAAACAATCTCGAAGCACATCGCCGGCCTTCGGCGGACCCATCGTGATCACCGTCACCGTGCCGCCGAACCGATCGCGAACCTCCAGGGCCGTTTCCAAGGCATGCAGGTCCTCGGGGTTGAAGATGGCCGGCAGGGCCCCGCGATTGACCGTCCCGTCTTCCTTCATGGCCTCGGCCGTCACGTTGGCCGTATCCGGGACCTGCTTCACACATACAACGCTGTCGTAAGGCACTATCTTGAACTCCGGAGAACGCAATGGGTAAAACCCCTAACTGTAATGCCTGCTACGTTTTGAGTCAAGGGATCACCGGATTATGCATCTAGGCCACTGGACGTAGTTTCATTGTCCAAGCGCGAAAAGACTCTTCTGTTAGGGGGGACGCTATGTCGGCGCGAAGGAGTGCAACCCCAATTTCCCTCCATGCCCACCGCTCGAAGGGGGGTAGTTTTCTCCGAAAGTGCTTGGACCCTATCGAGTTTACTGGTAGCTGGACCGGGTAGTTGGACCGGCGCCAGTTGGAATTGTGAGCGGAATGGCGCTAGCC
>CAYYOX010000706.1:0-3905 GCA_964473065.1 uncultured Planctomycetaceae bacterium
CCAGCGCCTCGGGACCGACCAGGCCGATGCACGCGCCTGTGCTGACGCCGGAGAATCGGGCGTCGGTTACCAGTGCAACTTCGTGGCCCCAGGAGATATGTTTTAGTGCGGCCGTGAGTTGGTAGGTCTCTTCCAAGCCGCAACGCGGCGGCAGTCAATAGCCCAGGGCGTTCGCCCTAAAGTTATTGACTACCGACCCTTCGGGACTGAAAATCGCGACTCGTTTCCGACACATTGGGCTTGCCAGAGAATGCTTGTCAGACCCAGCCTGCTTGCATGGACACGGCCAGAGCGCTAAACTGTCAAACATGCCCGCCGCCAACGTCGCAGGACCAAGGTGATCCATGCCGAAAGAGCCGCAATCCGGCCTGGGCCGTCTCCAGTATGGCCTCAGTGGGTTGTTCCTGCTGACGACTATCTGCGCCGTCGTCTTCGCGGAGATGAAATCGCTCGGCTTTGCACGGATCGCCATGGTGTGGCTTGTGCTGTTGCCGATATTCTGTCTGGCATCAAGTATCGGCAAACGTGACGAACGGTGATTTGAAGAGGGTCTCACGCCAAGGAAGTGAAGGAAGATCGCTTTTTTCCAACTCTTCTTCGCGTCTTTGCGCCTTTGCGTGAGATAATTCAAACCCCAAGCCAAGTCTATCTGCCACCGGCACGGCCGTGATGGGGTGGGACGGCCGGTTCTTGGCCGGCGCCTTGGCCTATGCTGGGGATCGTTGTCTTGGCGGCGTTTTGGTCGAAGTTGAAAATGGTGAAACCTTGCGAGCCTAACGTGCGGGCATGGTGGATTTGGCCGATGGTTCGGTCGTGTGGTAAACGCCATGCGCCGATGCCCGGGTAGAGGGGGATTCGGCCGGCGATTAGCTTGCGTTGGTTGGCGACCAGACCTTGGAAGTTTTGATCGTTCTGCGTGTAGTCCATCGGGCAGACGAAGTCGAGGTAGCCGCGGCGGATCCACTCGGGCCAATCCTGCAACACGCCGCGCCGGCAGGCGGGATAGGCGCCGAACACGGCCGCCGAGATCTTCAACTCCGGCCGCAGCTTCTTGCCCTCGCGGTGGACCGCCTCGACCAGCCAGGTGATCTGATCGCAGCGCCAATCGGTGTACTTGTCGGCCCGATCGCCCGTATGGCATTGCTTGGGCCAATCGGCCACCTTGCGACCCGAGTCGGCCTCGAATCGCTCGCGGCAACCGTCGCAGAAGCAGAACTGACTGCCCGGGTAGCGGATGTAGTCGAAGTGCAGACCGTCGACCGGGTACTTTCGGGCGACTTCGAGCATACTCTCCAGTTCGAGCTTCTTGTTCTCCGGATGCGAGGGGCAGAGCCACTTGTGCGACGAGCCGTCGGCCGCGACCATCAACCGCCCTTGTCTGCCGAGCTTGTCGACGAACTCTTTCGGCGCGCCCTGTAGGTTGTAATTGACCTTCCAGACGTGGACCTCCAGGCCGTGCTTCTTTGCCGCGGTCACACATTGTTCGACCTGATCGCCGTACTTTTTGAAGGTCTCACTTCGCGGCAGCACGTCGGACGGATAGTGTGCCCGACCGGCCCAGAGCAGATTGGGTAGCACCATGTTGAATCCGTTATCGGCCAGCAGTTTGGCCGACCGTGGCCAATCGCCCGGGAAAGCTCCGGTGCCCGAGTGATTCCAGACGGCACGGCCTTCCCGTTTGGGACTCGGCTGGGCTCGCAGATAGGCCTCGAGCAACAGGCCGCGACTTTGGCCGGCCAACTCGATGGATTCGGGGAAACTCCCGCGGGCAATCTCTTTTTCTGCCGCTTTTCGTGCCGCCATGGCATCGGCCAGCAGTTGCACCGCTCGGGCGTTGCCGTTGCCTTGAATATGATCGACGATCGACGGCACGCTGTTGCAATGGCCGAGTTGACTGGCCCGATCCAAGGCACTTTGGGCCATGGTCGGCCACAACGTCGGGGCCAACTTGCCGAGCACGGCCGCCAGCAGTTGCCTTTTTCCCGTGTGATCGTCGGGAAGGATGATATGGCTCAAGAAGGCCCCGCGATCGCTCAGCAGCATGGCCGCCTTGCCGGTCGGGCGGCCCTGGTCGTCATGCCAACGGCCGATGATCCGCGCATTATGGCCGGCCGGTTCGGCGGTGGTGATGTTCCACGAGGCCTGCTTGACCCGCGTGGGCAGGCCGGGGATGTCGGGCGCGTCGAACCGGATCTCGGCAAACTGACCGTCTCGTTGTTGCTTGTGATACTTCGCGTTTGAAAACCCGAGCAGCTTGCCGAGTCGCGGCGGCATCGTGTAGCAGGCCAGCAGTTTCCCGCCGTCGTTGACAAAACGCTCCAAGGCCGCGAGTGTTTCCCCGTCCAAACGAGGATTGTGCACCAGCACGGCCGCCCGGCGTCCACGCAGGGCGCCGCTGGCCGCGGCACGTTGGTCGACCACGTCGGACGGTAAGCCGACGTCTTGCAACATACGGCGAATGTGCTGGGCCGTCTCGAGCGAGAGCTTTTCGTCAGAGCCGTCGGCAACGACCAGGGCCACGTCGTGGCGAATGACCTTGAGCCGCCGTACCGAAAGCGACGTATCCTTCGGCGCGCCGCGCCAGGCGGAGATCCGGATCGCGTCGATCTGGTGCCAACCGGTCGGTCGGCCTTCTGTGCCGAACGAGTCTTTGTCGAACCGCAACGTCTGCCACCCGTTTCCGCCGACCGAGCCGGTGGCTGCGTACCAGCCGTTTCCACTGCGGAAGTAGAAGGTCAAATAGGCGATCCCCTCGGGCACGTCGCAGGCCACGTACAGCTGAACGGCCCCAGCGGCCGCAAGATCTAGTTTTACCTGGCGATCGATCACGGTCCGCGGCAAGCGGGAAGCACGAGCAAACGGGGCTGGCACTTTCAGCCCGCCGCCGTTGTATGCCGGGGACGGGGGCAGTTCGACCGGCGGCGTGCCGTCCTTGGCAACCCAGGCTTGACGTGCCTGCTGAACATCGGCGAACTGAAACGAGTCGACGACTTCTTCGGCCCCGAGAAGCCCCAGCAGGATCAACGGCAAGACATTCATGATAAGATTCTCTCAGGTTTGCAAACGGGGCGGTGTACCGGTATTATAGCAGTCTCCCCTCTCCCGGAGGGAGAGGGGACTAATTTGAAAGCCGGTATTATATGGGAAACTTCCATCACGGACCACCACCGAGAATCGCACGATGAAATTCCGCCTAGCCGCCGCTGCAATTGCCGTTGTTTTCCTTGCCGCAGGCGCCATCCAAGCCCAACAACGGTTGATCGACCGCCCGTTTCCCTCGGTGGGCATTTGGCCGTCGCAGCCGCCGGAGGGTTGCCCGTTCGAGCGATCGAAGGATCTGGTCGACATCGCGTTTACCGGCCGCTATGCCAACTACACCAATGCCGACGGCTGGTATCCCGCTTGGGCGGCCGATGGGAATCTCTATTCGGCCTGGAGCGACGGAGACATCGACGGCGAACATTGCTCGTCGGGCGGCGGCAAGAACGCACGAACGGCCCAGGCGAAGATTATCGGCGATGACCCCATGCGGCTGAAGATCGTCACCCTGGGTACGTCGCCGGTCGACGCGACACCCTACGGCGGCCGGTATCCTTGCGGCAGTCTTGTGTTCGACGGCGTCTGGTATTACGGGACCTATTGCCTGCACAACAAGGCGCCGCAATTCGCCTGGGACATCATGGGCCCGTTCGTCGGGTGGCGCTATAGCACGGACTTCGGTAAGACGTGGGTCGAGACGAAGCACACGCCGAGCAAACCGCTGTTTCCCGAGCCGAAGGAGTTTGCCAGCCCAGTGAAGTTCGGTCCCGTGAAGTTCGGCTCGCCGATGTTCGTCGACTTCGGCCGCGGCATGGAGCACTCGCCCGACGGCAAGGCTTATATCGTGGCCCAAGGCGCCATCGAGC
>CAYYOX010000707.1:0-3901 GCA_964473065.1 uncultured Planctomycetaceae bacterium
TGCTCGAGCGGGACGGCCGAACTTGGGGCACGGACAAATACATGTGGATGAACGGTCGGCAGGTGTGGATGCTCAGCCATCTGTACAACACGCACCGGCAGGACCCCCAGTGGCTGGACGCCGCCCGGCTGGGCGCCGAGTTCATGCTCCGCCATGCTTTCAAGGACGACGGCAAGATGCACTTCCGCCTGACTCGCGAGGGCCAGAGCCGCTCGGAAGTGCTTAGCCTCTACACGGAAGTGTTCGGGGCGATCGCCATGGCCGAATACAGCAAGGCTGCCGGCGATGAGGCCTATTGGACCAAGGCCCTGGAGATGTACGACTTTCTGATGTCGCGGCTGGGGCTGCCGTCCGACACGCCCTTGTTGGGCTATCCGATCCACGGGGAGTTCCATCTGCACGCCCACGACATGTGCCGCATTACCGTGG
Organism: uncultured Planctomycetaceae bacterium; assembly: GCA_964473065.1. Classification (GTDB taxonomy): domain Bacteria; phylum Planctomycetota; class Planctomycetia; order Pirellulales; family Thermoguttaceae; genus CAYYOX01. The sequence continues at coordinate 430 of CAYYOX010000707.1, forward strand.
CCTGGGTCTACAACCAAATCCGGCCCGACAAACGGTTCGAGGAGGACCTAACGCTCTCGGCCGATTCGATCCTCTCGCGACACTGGAAGCCGGACCTGGGCGCCCTGCTGGAAAACGTGGCCATGGACGGTTCGCCGATGCTGGACTTGCCCGAGGGACGTATGTTCCACCCGGGCCATGCGATCGAGAGCGCCTGGATGCTGATGGAGATCGCCTTGCACCGCGGCGACGAGTCGTTGTTCGCCACGGCGGTGGACATCGTGCTGGCGTCGCTCGAGCACGGCTGGGACCAGGAGTACGGCGGGCTGCGGTACATCACGAACATCGACTTCACGCCGACCCATTCGCTCGAATCCGACTTGAAGCTCTGGTGGCCGCACGGCGAAACGCTGTACGCGTTGCTGCTGGCGTGGCATCACACCGGCCGCGAGGCCCCAGTTCATTCGGCACTGGGCGTCTGGTACGAGAAGGTCCACGATTATACGTTCACTCACTTTCCCGACCCGGAGTTCGGCGAGTGGTTCGGATACCTCAACCGCGACGGCAGTCCCGTCTGGACGGCCAAGGCGAACGGGTGGAAGGGGTTCTTCCACCTGCCGAGGATTCTGTATCGGTGTTTTCAGTTGCTTGATGGATAGTAGGGATGACCACCAATCACAATCATTCCGACAACGACCTGCCGCTGGCCGGAAGCCCGCTTTACCTGGCGGCCGTCTGCCTGGTGGCCTCGTTGGGCGGTTTGTTGTTTGGTTTCGATACGGCGGTCATTTCCGGGACGTTTTCGTTTGTCCAGGAGCAGTTCAGTTTGACCGACCTCCAGGTGGGTTGGTTCGGCAGTTCGGCCCTGCTTGGGTGCATTTTCGGGGCCCTGGTCGCCGGCACGTTGGGCGACCGGTTCGGACGCAAGCCGATCTTGATCATCGCGGCCGTGCTGTTCTTCATCTCGTCCCTGTTTTCGGCCATTCCACCCAGCTTTGCGATTCTGATCCCAGCCCGGGTGATTGGCGGCGTGGGCGTGGGCATGGCGTCCGTGTTGGCGCCGATGTACATCTCGGAGTTTGCTCCGTCGCGGCTGCGTGGGCGGCTGGTGGCGTGCTATCAATTGTCGATCGTGATCGGCATCCTGGCGGCCTACTTCTGCAACTCGGCCTTGTTGCAGTTCTCCAATACCCACCCCGAGGCGTTCGGCGGCGCCGGTTGGCTGCACTGGATCTTGGCGGCCGAAGTATGGCGCGGGATGTTCGCCGCGGAGATGATTCCGGCCGGATTGTTTTTCCTGGCGCTGTTCTGGGTTCCCGAAAGCCCCCGCTGGTTGGCCCAGCGAGGACAACAGGCCAAAGCGCTGTGGCTGCTGGCACGCGTCGACGGACGCCAGGCGGCCCGACGCGAGATGGACGAGATCCGCGATGCCCTGGACCACGAAGAGGGAACCATGGCCGAGTTGTTCCGCGGAGGCTTGTGCCGGGCGCTGCTGGTGGGCGTGGGAGTGGCGTGCTTCGGGGAGTTGACCGGCGTGAACTTCGTCGTCTCTTACGGGCCGACCGTGTTGCAACATGCGGGCTTCGAGCAGGTCGGGGCCTTTCAGTTTCAGGTCGGGTTCGGTCTGGTCAACCTGATCTTCACCCTGATCGCCCTGAGCGTGATCGATCGGCTGGGCCGTCGTCCGCTGTTGATCGGCGGGATGAGTATGGTCGTGATCGCACTGGCCGTCACGGGGCTGCTGTTTCTTTATGGCGATCCCCAATTCGTAACCAATCCGGAAACGGCCGAGTCGGAACTCGTGTTGGCCAATCGGGCCGTCGGGCCGTGGATCGCCGGCGTGTTGACCGTCTACATGGCCAGCGTGGCGTTGTCGATTTGCGCCGTGATCTGGGTGCTCACGCCGGAGATCTTTCCCAACCGCGTGCGAGGTCGGGCCATGTCCATCGCCACGTTGGTCAACTGGAGCACCAACGCGCTAAGTGCCTTCCTGTTCCCCTGGTACGTACACAAGTACGGCATGCACGTCGGCTTCTTGACGTTCGCCGTGATCTGCTTGATCGGCACCGTCTTCTTCTGGCGACTCGTGCCCGAGACCAAAGGCAAGAGCCTCGAAGAGATCGAGCAGCATTGGCTGCGCGGATAATCCGCTAGCAGGGCAAACGCCGGACAAGAAGGGCCGTGGAACCTAGGGAAACGACTCGCCCGGCGGGCGATCCGGCGTAAAACTTGCATAGCGGAGCTTGATGCCGCCATAGCAGCGCTAGAGTCCTTGTAGGGTGACGAGAGCGAATATCGAATGTCGAACAAGGAGTGTTGAAGGAAGAAGGCAATATCTGCGGTAAGGAATATGGGAGATGCCAACGGGAACTAACGCAGGGGCCGGTATACTTTCGTCATTCTTAATTCCTTGTTCGATATTCGATATTCCTTCAGCCATCCCCTACTGCCCCGCAAACACACCAATCTCCGAAATCCCAATATGCGGATAGCCCGTCTTGACGCCGGTCACCTTGAACTGCACCCACTCGACCGTCTTGGCCGGGAAACGGACCTCGCGGCCTTGGTCGGCCCGGTCGGGTAGCTCGCCGACGCTGATCGTTGTGCCGTCGCTGAAGGTCAACTCGCCCGCTGTGATATAGTCGTACGTATTGGGACGGTCGAAGAGCCAGATGCGGTCGATCGTTTGCGGTTGGTCCCAAGTCAAACGGATCCAAGCGCCGACGCTTTCGCCGTCGCTGGCCCATTCTTCGGACCACTCGCCCGGGTAGCCGCCCACTTTGCCGTCAATCGCGCCCTCGGCAGCGAAACCTTCGCGGTTTGAACTGGCCGTCACCTTGGCCTGTCGGGCGACGTTCGAGGGATCCGACAGCGGATCGGGGACTTCTTTCGGCGCCCACTTCTCGCCCGGACGCATCAACCGAAACTCGTGCAGCGAGAAGCAGTATTCGCTGCCGGGCGGATCGACCGGCCAGTGCTGGTGCGCACTGTCGGCCCAGTTCGAGCAATAGAACATCCACCCCTGATGGCCGTCGGCGCTGAAAAACTTCGAGAGTAGTTGCACAAAGTAGCCCTGCTGGCCGAACTTGGGCATATAGCTGACCAGCCGCCAAGGACCCGTCAGGCGGTCCGATTCCAGAATGTACGTATCGTAAGGCGAAAGGTTACTCTCCTTGCCGTCAGTGATGGCCAGCAGATACTTCTTCAGCGACGCGTTGTACGTTATGGCCGCGAATCCGCAATGGTTGTTCCAGTCGATCAACGGGCGGATCTTCTCGAAGTCGTCGGTCCAGATCGCATTGCCGGCCGCATCGTGGCCCGCGAAGTATTCGTATTGAGACTCGTCGTTGATCGTTTCGATACCGGGCGTCACCCGGGCAAGGAAGATCTGGTCGCCGTTGATCCAACTGCAATTACCCACCCGCGGCTGGGGATCCGGCTCGATGGCGCCTTGGGCCACGATATAAGCCTTGCCGTCGGGCGAGTGCTCCAT